>NZ_CBDKZH010000035.1:0-14036 GCF_965300815.1 Leuconostoc sp. | reverse complement strand
ATGCTGTAATAGATCTAACGGGCCTTCAAAATCGCTTAATTTGATTGTTAAACGCTGCGCTACGATGTTGCTTTTCTCCATTTATTAATTAATTTTTGATTTTCTAAGGTTCCCATCAAAAAAGCCGTTGGATTTTGCGTTTGAAAATTAGACAACAACTCAAAATAATTTTCCACCGTGCGGGCTTCTGGGGTAAACGCCACATGACGCACCAACACGATATCATGGTCTAAAAATTCAACGCCTAAAACACCCTGCACCCAATTACTACGCTGCCAAACATAGAGACAACGTGTCTCACGATCGTTATACCAAGCCATTTCAGCTTTCAAAAACGGTAACTCACGTAACCCAGGCAACAACGATAAAATACCCATCACGGTTTTTTGATTATCACTTCTAGCCAATGCTAACATTTTTCTTCCTCATTGATGGTAGGTCTGACGCCAGTCAATTATGCCCGTGGATGGTACTGATCATACACTTCACTCAAACGCTTTTTTGAAATATGCGTATAAATCTGAGTGGTTGAAATATCGGCATGTCCGAGTAATTCTTGCACAATCCGTAGATCCGCCCCATTTTCTAAAATATGCGTGGCAAACGAGTGGCGCAACGTATGAGGCGAGACATCTTTTGTAATGCCTGCTTCAGCAACCAACTTCTTAATGATTTTCCAAACACCCTGCCGTGTGAGTTGTCCCCCACGATCATTTAAGAAAACATAGGGTGATGCCTTACCCTTGAGTAAGGCCAAGCGACTGCTGGCAAAATAACGTGTTAACCAGTCCGCCGCCACTTCGCCAATCGGAATAATGCGTTCCTTATCGCCTTTTCCAATGGTTTGAATCAACCCCAATTGCAAATGTAAATCACTTAACTTAAGGTTGACCAGCTCGCTGACACGCAAGCCAGTGGCATACATCACTTCAATTAACGTGCGATTCCGGATATCAAGTGGGGTCGTGTCTGTTGGCACAGCCAGCAAGGCATCAATTTCCGCCACACTCAAAACGGCCGGTAAATGCGTGGCTTTCTTCGGTGGTTTAATATCGCGCATCGGATTTGGCAAAACAATTTTTTCTTGAGCCAAGTAGCCAAAAAACTTCCGAAGTGACGTGACCATGCGGATCACAGAATTATTAGATTTACCAGCTAACCGTAGTTGATTTAACCATGCCAAAACCACGACATGATCGACTGCTTCCAGCGGCAATTTTTCTGCTGTCAAATAGGCGCTAAATTGGGTTAAATCCTGTCGGTAACTGTTAATTGTATTGTCAGACAAGCCACGTTCTATCCGAATATAGTGCAAATAGTCGGCAATGGCGAGGTTAATTTTTTGTGTCATTTTCGGCAATCAGTTGAATACCACCGTCAACTTGTTCAATTAAGCGGGCTTTATACAGATGACCTAACGCACGCTTGAACTGACTCTTACTAAAGCCAAATTGACGCTTAATGGCTTCGGGATTACTTTTATCGTTGAACGGCAAAAAATGATCCGTCCGACGTTGTAACTGGAGTAACAAGAATTGGGCATCTTCATCCATTGTCTTATAAGCTAATGGCTTGAGCGACAAATTCAACGTCCCATCTTCACGGACGCCAATGACACGCGCCTTAAGGACTTCCCCTAATCTTGGCTCATCGTGACGTTGTGATGGGTGAATAAAGCCTAGATGATAATCTTCAGTAATCACAAGTGTCCCTGCAATTTTATTACGGTACACTGTGGCTTTCACTGTTTTAGACTTCATTTCTTGTGGCGCACGGCGGGCAACCGCACCAATAATGTGCTGCTGAGCAAGTTCTCCCCACAACCGGCCTTTATTATCTTCTTTCATCGCTAGCATCAAGCGGTCACCTTTTTGTGGCCACAATGTTGTGATGGTTGGCAGATCATCTAAAGAAACGACCAGGTCTTTGTTAGGTAGCCCGATAGCGACAAACACCCCTAAGTCGTGCCGGTTGGCCACAACCGTCCCCCAGCCATAAACATCTTTTTGAGCTGTTGGTAGTGTTTTAGTAATTTGTAGCTTATGATTTTCATTTTCATAAGCAAAACCTGTTACAAAGCCCCCAACCTTAAGGGGCTTTTCAAGTTCTGATTTGTCAATTTCGTACGTAAAGCCATCAACTTGCGCAAAAAAATACTGGGTATTTTCATCCGTTACTGATGCTTTTACAATTGTACCAACTGTTGGATTCGTCATGATTTTTCCTCTGATGCGCAACTTCACGCATTTTTCTTTAATACCCTAGTTTAACACGGATAGACAACGATAAGCCAACAAAAAAATCGGCCGTAGCCGATTATCCTTGTCTTTATTGTGCCAAGGTTGCCTTAACTAAGTCAGCGACAACCTTACCATCGGCTTTACCTTTAATTTGCGGCGTCACCACGCCCATAACCTTGCCCATGTCTTTAGGGCCGGTTGCGCCAGTTTGTTCGATAGCTGCCGCAACAATGGCAACGATTTCTTCTTCGGTCAATTGTGCTGGCAAATACTTGGCCAAAATCGTTAATTCTGATCGAATGCCTGCCGCTAAGTCTTCACGGCCACCCTTTTCAAATTCCGCTAGAGAATCTTGACGTTGCTTCACTTCACGTGATAACACCGTCAATTCTTCTTCCGGTGTCAAGTCATGACCCAAACTAATTTGTTCGTTCATCACTGTTGACTTCACCATCCGAATAACCGATAGCGCTTCCTTATTCTTATCTTTCATTGCTTGCTTCATATCAGCGTTCAATGTCTCTAACAGGCTCATGTGTCTTCTTCTTTCTTGTTTAGTCTATTGCTATTTTAACATAAAATGAAAAAGAAAAACGCCACCGAGGTGACGTTTAGAACCGATTAACGGCCCTTCTTCTTGTTACGCTTTTGTGCTGCTTCAGACTTCAATTTACGAGCAACTGAAGGCTTAACATAGAATTCGCGCTTACGGTATTCTTGGAGAGTACCGTCCTTTGAAACACCGCGCTTAAAGCGACGCAATGCATCATCCAAAGATTCGTTCTTACGTACGATGACCTTTGCCATGTGATAACCCTCCTTTCTCGCATTTTATTTCGATTAAACGACATGCTGTAAATACTTATTTATTCTATCAAAATCCAGTGTTGCTGTCAACAACAGACCCCAAAGCGTGCCTTTATTTTTTGCTGGATTGGGATGTTATTTTGGTAACTGGTAGGCCGTGGCATATAAATCATTCATCACGGTTAACCAATATTGTGGATTCAACCCTTCACCAGTCGCTGCCATTAAGATGTCGCCTGGATCAACTGCCCCACCGTGTTGCCAAATATGTTGTTTGCGCCACTCAAAAATTGGTGTGTAATCACCTGAAGCGTAAATCTGCTCGAAATCCAATGTTTTTTGCATCGTAGCCATAAACTGCGCCGCATATAAATGGCCCAAAGCGTAACTAGGGAAGTAACCAAATGACCCACCAGCCCAGTGAATATCTTGTAAAATACCAGTCAAATCATCCGGCACCGTCAAGCCTAAGTATTCTTGATATTTATCACGCCAAAGCTGAGGCAACTCTGCTACTGGCACATTGTCATTAAAGATGGCTTTTTCAATTTCATAGCGAATAATAATGTGCAACGGATACGTCAATGGATCCGCTTCAGTCCGAATCAACGTCGCCTCGGTTTTAATCCAACCATTATAAAAGGTTTCAAATGAAATGTCATCAAACGTTGGGGCAAACACCGCTTGCATTTTTGGATATTCTGCCTGCCAAAACGCCTTTGAGCGACCAACCATGACTTCATTAAAGAGTGATTGTGACTCATGAATACTCATACTAATCGGCATCACGGCACATACGGCATCATACTTAGCGGCCACATTCTGTTCAAACAATCCATGCCCTGCCTCGTGGAAAATGCCCAACACCGCCATTTGGAAATTATGTTCGTCCCAGCGCGTGGTAATACGCGCATCATCACGATTTAACGCTTCCATAAAGGGATGAATGGTGTCATCCAGACGGCCTTTATTCATATCATAGCCTAATCGCTGTGAAGCAGCTAAAGCATACTCACGTTGCTTGTCTTTAGATACTTGCCGTGATAAAAACGTGCCATCAGGCTCGGTCCCAAGCGTTTCTAGGCAATGACGTAAGGCCATGATCCCTGTTTTCAGTTCATCAAACACCGCGTCTAATTTAGCCACGGACAAGCCTGGTTCATATTGATTCAGCAACACATCATACGGCGTTGCTTCATCAGTTTGCCACAAGGGAATAAATTGCTTCAAGTAAGCAATAATTTTTTCAACATAAGGCTGGAAAATTGTGTAATCATTAGCCTCACGCGCCTGGGCCCAGTAATCTTGGGCCTCAGATAACGTCCGTTGGAAATCAATATAGTCCTTTTCAGGGATCTTCCCCGTCACGTCAAAATCTTTCTGCGCTTTGGCTAAGACTAATTGACCAAAGTCATCTAAAGCGCTTTTATCCGCCGACAACGCTTCGAGTAACTGTTGTCGTTGTGGGCCCGTGGCGACCTGAAAGGTCTTTTCAGCCAAATAAGCATCCACATCGGCCCGAAAATGCCCTGCATCTTTTGGCATACCGGTCAGGGCATCCCAGCCAGATAATGCCGAAATTTCTGACAAAATGGTCTGTTCTTTAATTGAATCTAAAAGTGCTTGTTGTGTCGCCATGAAACCCTCCTTGTATTATCATTATTTTATCATTTATTGATCCAGTTTAGAAGTGGCCTTTGTATCAGCCATCCGCCAATAAACGAGCAAACTAATAAAAATAACAGCGGCGACATAAACAAAGAAAACCGATTCATGATGCGCATTCTTGAGATAAAGCGCCACATATTCCGCCGTCCCACCAAAAACGGCAACGGTCAGACCATAAGGCAACCCGACACCTAACGCCCGAATTTCTGTTGGGAACATTTCTGCTTTCACAATAGCGTTAATAGCGGTATAGCCCGTGACAATCACCAAGCCCGCTAGCATCAAGAAGAAGGCCACCCAGGCACTCTTCGTTTGTGCCAAAGCTAAGAAAATCGGAACGGTGAACACTGTCCCTAACCCACCAAACCAAAACAGCAACGGCTTACGCCCAATTTTATCCGACAAAGCGCCAGCAAACGGTTGTAATACCATGAAAATAAACAAAGCGGCAAAGTTAATCCAGGTCACTGTTTGTTTTGGCAAACCCGTGGTATTAATCATAAACTTTTGGAGATATGTGGTATAGGTGTAAAAGGCAATCGTCCCACCTAACGTCAAACCCATCACCGTCAGCACTGCCTTAGGATAACGTAACAATTCACGCAATTGCCCCTTCTCTTTTTTGGCTTGTGCCAAGAATTGATCGGACTCTTCCATACTCAGTCGCAAAACAAGGACGACTAACGCCCCAAGCGCACCAATGACAAAGGGAATCCGCCATCCCCAGACTGCAATCGCATGCTCAGACAACGTGATTTGCAAGATAATTTGTACCCCTAAAGCCAGCAATTGACCACTAATCAACGTCACATATTGAAAGGATGAGTAAAAGCCGCGGTGCCCCGCACTTGCCATTTCTGACAAATAAGTAGCTGACGTGCCGTACTCACCACCCAAAGATAGGCCCTGGAAAAGTCGCGCAATGACTAAGATCGCTGGTGCCAATATCCCAATTTGATCATACCCTGGTGTTACCGCAATCACCAATGACCCAGCCGCCATAATCAGCACTGACAATGTCAACGCGGCTCGGCGTCCATGTTGGTCGGCATATTTACCCAGTAACAAGCTCCCCAAAGGACGCATCACGAAACCAATCGCAAAAACGGCTGCCGTACTTAATAACTCGGCTGTTTTATCATGTGATGGAAAAAATACCGGTGCAAAATAAATGGCAAACGCGGCATACACATACCAATCAAACCACTCCACCAAATTCCCTAAAGAACCTTTTAAGACGTTACTAATAATTGCTTTTTCTGTTCGCATAATTATCCCTTCATACCCTACCCAACGTTAAATATATCATTCCTACATATCGTAATATATCATGCCGTCCGATACGGGTATTCGTGCGACTTGCACAACGTTCAAAATTCGCTTGTGCACTATCACTAACTACGATACAATGAAAAAAATACTTTGAGGCTGACATGACATGCAATTATCTGAGATTTTACAACACCCATCCTTACGCAACATTCAAGTTGCGGCTGGCGCCGATGGGTTATCACGCGAAGTATCCCAAGTCGGTATGATTGATGCACCGGATATCACGGACTTCTTATTTGATGGCCAACTTCTGGTCACGTCAGGTTATCATTTTTCCCAAAATCATCATTTATTACGTGATTTGATTATTGGCATGCATGAGACGAATGCCAGTGGGATTGCGATTAAGGCTGGTCGTTACGTTACCACCCTGCCCAAAACGATCATTGAGCTGGCCGACCATCTTAAAGTGCCTATTTTATGGACACCAACGGATGATTTTTTATCATTAACCGTTAAACGGCTGACGGCTGTTATTTTAGAAACTCAGAATACTGAATTAAAACAAATTATTGCCATCAACCAGCAATTGTCGGAATTGAATGCACAAAATATTACCTATCAACACCTACTCGATCAAAGTGCTAAAGTATTGGAAACACCACTGGCACTACTCGATGCCCACTTTACAGCCATTTATGCGAGCAGCGAATGGGTGGCGCAACGTGAATTCTTAACCCATTACTTACGCCACGAGTCTGGTATTGACTACTTGAATTTGACCGTCCCAGTTCGGGTTGAATTTAACCACCAACTCATTGACATTTTGCCGATTTTTTCCGCTTTAAATGAAAACAAAGCGTTTGCTGCCTTTGTTGTTAATCAAGATGAACCATCAAGCTTTCAAATTTTAAAGCGCCAACAGGTAATGAATACACTCGGTTTAGCTAATTCGCGCACTGATTTATTGAACGAAACGGAGTTTCGGAACCGTTCTGGTTTCTTCTTAAACGTGATGCAACGCGGGTTAAGCCACGAGGCGATTGATAATTATCTCTATAATGCCAATATTGACAATAAACGCCGCTATCGGGTGGCCATTCTTGATTTCAGCGAAAAAAACAAGGTCATCGAATCGCGTCAATTTGAAATTCGCCAACAACTCACCCGCTGGTTTATTTTTGAACATGATTGGCAAGTCTTGACCTTTTCTCATCGCCAGCAACTCGTCTTGTTGATTGACGAACAGATTGATACGCGACAATTCCTCAAGCGTCTCTATGATTTTTTAATGCAACAGCCCGGTTTACATTATGCCTTTACGATTGGCTTTTCAAGAATTGCCGAATCGATTCATATGCTGTCTGACTTATATGATCAGGCCAATAACGCGCTGAAATTAACCTCTCAGCAGCATCCCATTATGCGATTCCGGCCTAAAAACGCCCAAGAACTACTACATCTCTTACCAAAACAAGAAGCCCGTGTTTTCGTTGAAAAAACATTGGGTCCAATTTTAGAGAATGCCGAACTACTGGAAACCTTAGAAACTTATGTTTTCTTGCATCAAAATGTGACGGCCGTGGCCAATGCTTTATTCGTCCATCGCAATACGATTACTTACCGCTTAAAACGGATTAGCGAGTTGCTCGGCGTTGATTTAGAGATGCCTGACGTGTTAGTTGATATTCAATTAGCACTCTTACTCATTTAGGCACATACTTTTTATTGATTGTGCACAAAATATTCTTTATTTTTTGTCATCCTTCCCGATATGCTCAACCGTAAAACTGCTAATATGTTTATATTGGCTCTTTTTTTTTTGGCCACGATAACCGGAGGTACAAATATGATTGAATATACAGACTTAGCAACTAACCCTGACGGCACAGTACGTGGCCTCAAAAAGAAGCATGTCCAAATGATTGCCATCGGTGGCACAATTGGTACCGGCTTGTTTTTAGGGGCTGGTAATTCGATAGCCAAAACCGGCCCATCAATTTTGGTTGTCTATGCCATTCTTGGCGCATTTTTCTTCTTAATGATGCGTGGGATTGGTGAAATGCTCTACGCCGATCCAACCCAACACACATTTGTGTCATTTATTAGTCGCTACGTCGGCGCCGGTGCCGGCTATTTTGCCGGCTGGTCCTACTGGATTGGGTTGACCTTCGTCGCCATGGCTGAATTAACCGCTGTCTCGACTTATGTGAAGTTCTGGTTTCCAGGTTGGCACACGTGGTTGATCCAAATTGTCTTCTTAGCTATTTTGACTTTGGTTAATCTGGTGGCCGTCAAAATTTTTGGTGAAACAGAATACTGGTTTGCCATGATTAAAATTATCGCCATTCTGGCCATGATTGCGACTGGTTTGTTCTTGATTTTCACCGGTTTTGAAGCGCCCGCAGCTGGCGGTCATACCATTGCGTCATTTGGTAATATCACCCATAATTTTGAGCTATTCCCCAACGGACCAGCCATGTTCTTTGCCGCCTTTCCCATGGTTTTCTTTGCCTTTCAAGGTATGGAATTTGTCGGCATCACCACAGCCGAAACACAAAATCCGCGTCAAGTCTTACCACGCGCAATTAACACCATTATCTTCCGTATTTTAATTTTCTATCTAGGTGCCATGATCATTATCATGTCCATTATTAACTGGCACGTCATCGCCAAAACACCTGGTCAAAGTCCCTTCGTGATGGTGTTTGAATTAGCGGGCTTCAAGGCAGCAGCGACGGTGATTAACTTCGTCGTCTTAACGTCGGCTGCCTCAGCATTGAACTCTGCGCTTTATTCGGCAGGACGTCACTTCTATCAATTAGCAAAAGAATCAAATACCACGATCATGGCGCCATTTGGCAAGATTTCTAAACTTGGCATCCCAGCCAATGCCATTATTTTCACCGCCGCCTTGGTACTCTTTTCACCCATTATCAGTGCGTTGCCACAAATTACATCAGCCTTTAGTTTCATCACGGCCATTTCATCAAATATGTATATCATTGTTTATGGGTTAACGATGTATGCCCATCGCAAATTCCGTGAATCAGCTGATTTTTTGCCTGACGGGTTCAAAATGCCAGGTTACAAAGTGACTAGTCCATTAACCTTACTCTTCTTTGTTGCCATTTACTTCAGCCTGTTCTTCCAGTCTGATACGCGTATGTCAGCCATTGGTGCCATTATTTTCACCGTTGTCTTTGGTACCCTTGTGCATCAACGTTTTAAAAACACCAAAAATTAACCATCAAAAAAGCGAATCTGACGATTCACTTTTTTTTGATGCCCGTTCGATTATACCGGCAATACTGGCTATCTCTGCCGGAATAGCCAAGCTAATTGCCAGTGTGTTGCCTTTTTGTTATCCCTTATGCACTAATCAAATCAATCATTTGGTATCATTCGATTCAACGATTCGCCCCCAAATTCAGGTAAACGATACGGCACAATCACGCTTGTTGCCTTTGTTTGCTCCAGCACAGAACGCTGATCATTAAACAATAATCGGACCGCTTCACTGCCCAAACTACGTGGTAACACATCAACTGAATAGAAGTCCTCACCACCGAGTCGTGCATATTCAGAATGATTAAATGCAATCGTTGGTAATTTGGGGTGTGTGGGCAAATGTGCTTGGGCTTGATGACGTGCCAGATAACCGATTTTGTCATCACTCGCAACAATGCCATCAATTTCGGGATGTAATTCGAAATAATGTTTCAATACCTGTTTTTGCGCTTGAAAATCAATCGGTAATGATAAAATCTGGCCCTCTGGTTGGGCAATATGAAACCCAATTTCACGATTTCGCTCATAACGCCAATCAGCTACAGTGCGAACAAAGAGCGGTGCTTTTAGATTAAACTGGTCAACTAACTGCCTAGTCGCCTCTTCTCCAGCGCGTCGGTTATCATTATCAACATATAAAACATGATGCGCTTGCTCTGGTTCGCCAGTAACAACCACACGCGCGTTGTTTTCTCGTAACAATTCAGAAATTGGATCATTTTCAACCGTGTAAAGCAGTATAAAACGACGAACTTGTCCGGCTTCCACCATCATTTTAACGGCATTGTAGACTTCAGACCAATTGCTGCCCGTCGCAGTAGTCAATAAATATTGACGCGCAACGAGTTGAGAATTAATACCAAATAGTAATTGCATGGCAAAATCATTTTCAGCACTACCGACGGCTTGTGGTTGAAAAACAACCCCGACCGTGTTACTTTCACGCTGTGTTAAATTCCGTGCAGCAAAATTTGGCGTATAGCCCATATCTTGTGCCATTTTTTTAATCCGTTCCTTGGTTTTAACACTAATTTTGGATGAATCAGCCAACGCGCGCGAAACCGTTGACATCGCAACGCCGGATTTATTTGCAATATCTTGTATTGTTACCATAGCCCCCTCCTGTACCCGTTATTGTAACATGAAAAAGATTGGGACTAACGTCCCAATCTTTTTAACCCTTGACCGAACCACTTGTCACACCAGAAACGTAGAATCGTTGCAACACAATAAACAAAATTGTAATTGGAATGGCAATAATCACTGCCCCCGCAGCGAAACTCATGAATAATGAATTAGCCGTTTCTTTCGTCATCATCGAATATAATCCAATCGCAACGGTATAGTTTTTAACATTGTCCCCCATAATCACCTGAGCAAAAATGAAATCCATCCAAGGCCCCGTAAATGCTGTCAATGCCGTAAAGACAATGATTGGTTTAGATAATGGCAATGTAATTTTGGTAAAAATTTGCCATTTCGTTGCCCCATCTAACATGGCACTTTCATCCAATGAATACGGAATCGTATCGAAAAAGCCTTTTTGGATGTAAAATACCAAACCAGCGCCCGACACATACACTAATATTAAGGCGAACAAACTTTGCGTCAAACCAGCTGCTTTCAAAATATAATAGATCGCAAACATTGCCATAAAGCCCGGGAACATGTTCAAAACTAAGGCAACTTTCAAAAAAGGACCCTTTAACTTAAATCGTAAGCGACTCAATGAGTATGCCATTGCTAACACTAAAGCTGTGGAAATAAAACCGCTCACAATCGACACAAATAATGTATTCAAGAACCAGCGACCAAAAGGATACTGTGAGTTGGTAAACAGTTGGACGTAGTTATGAAGGGTATAGGTTTTTGGCCAAAAATAGTTAACAAACGCACCACCCTCCCCACGGAAACTCGTCAATATAATCCAGAGAATAGGCACGACCCAAACAATTGCCATGACAGTCAATAATAGATACAAAATCATTGTATTACGGCGTTTTACGCCTTTTAAACTATGCATTGTTATGCCTCCATCCCAGAATTTGATATTTTCTTATAAGCAAGCAACGAGAATGTGGCAGACAAAATGAAGATTAAGATACCAATGACTGAAGCTAAGTTATAATCAGCGGTATTCAAAGTTAAATTGTATAACCAAGTAATCAGCAAATCTGTTGAGCCAGCGCCGTAATAATTGGAGTTAGCCGGGCCACCACCAGTTAACAAATAAATCACATTGAAATTGTTCACATTACCAATGAACTGTTGAATCAAACTCGGTGCCATCACAAACACAATTTGCGGAAATGTGATTGACTTGAAAATTTGGAATTTATTCGCGCCATCAATTTCTGCTGCTTCAATTTGTTCTTCAGATTGATTTTGTAAAATCCCCGTTGTCACCAACATTGTCGCTGGAATCCC
This sequence comes from Leuconostoc sp., assembly GCF_965300815.1. Taxonomy (NCBI): domain Bacteria; kingdom Bacillati; phylum Bacillota; class Bacilli; order Lactobacillales; family Lactobacillaceae; genus Leuconostoc; species Leuconostoc sp. The sequence goes on along the minus strand of NZ_CBDKZH010000035.1, from coordinate 2,331 downwards.
AATCCATAAGTTAACAACAATAATTGTTAACTTAGCAAACAACGGATTTGTGAAAAATGGTAACGATGTTTTAGTCAGACCAGCGTTAATCAGCAATGTGTTCACTAAGCCACCATCAGCAAACATATTGTTCATAATTAACAAACTAATGAAGGCTGGAATCGCCATCGTTAAAATGAAGAGTGTTCGAAAAACTTTTTTGCCTTTGATCCCCTTAGCATTGATCATCATTGCCAAGATAACACCAAAGAAAAATGATGTTACAGTGGCGGCAACGGCCCAAATTAACGTCCAGGCCAGTACAGGAAAGAAGGTACTAGCCATTTGCCCGGAGATCACATTACCAAAATTCGCAAAGCCAACCCAACTAAATAAATTTTTGGGTGGCAAGTGATTGTGATCGTATGAGGTAAAAGCAATCGCAATCATATAAATCAGCGGCAAAATAGTAAAGAATAAAACGCCTGTCATTGGAATGGCCATCAATGTCACATACATTTTTTCGTCAAGCAAGGACGCTAAGTCTTGCTTCAAAGTTGGCAGTGGTTCACCGGCTTGTTTTAATTCCCATATTTTCCGCGCCGATGCCAAATTAGCACGGTATAAGAGTATAAACAGTACCGTAATAATGACCGCTAGCATGCCCCACAGTAGCAAAAGCATTGAATTATCACCCGCTTTTAAGACAGAAATACCTAATTTTTTGTCATAAACCAAACCTTGTGCATTTGTGCCCAACGTGATCATGTTGTGATAAGCTTTTAATCCTGTCGTGAACAACCACGTCACCCAAGATATTTCTAGTGCTAAAAAGATGAGGCCTTTGAGATATTGTTTATTGGCAATGTTGGCAGCACCCATAATTAAATAAGAGGCCTTGATCGCACCATCTGCTTTTTTAAATAACTGTGTTAGGGGTATATGTGCTTCAAAAGTCGCATGCTTTTTTCTTTTAAACATCTTTCCATCCTTCATAAGTATGTACACAGTGACTGCTAGCCACTCACTGTTTTACTTCTATTTAACTGATTTTGAGGCATTTTTAACCAAAGTGGTCAACTTTGGTAACATTTGACTGTCTGAAATCTTGCCCTTGTATGTGTCGTTAAACAAGGCATCAGATGATGTCCAGAAGTTAGCCATTGCTGGTGATTTAGGCATTGGTGTTGAATAACCCTTTTGCGACATGTCAACAACCGCCTTAGCAAGCGCATCATTTTGAATATTTTGAGAGGCTTGCACCTTCTTAGATGATGGAATGTAATGTGAATCTTTGAATCCAAGCTCTTGTACCTTATCACTTGATAAGTACTTTGCTAATTTCATCGCTGCCAATGGTTCTTTTGTATCTTGTTTAACACCAAATAACTTAACACCTAAGAACGCCTGCATCTGCTTTTCACCAGAACCCAAGTCAACTGTTGGATATGGGGCAATGCCCAAGTTGTCACCTAAGGCTTTTTTATAGTCATTATATGACCATGGCCCAGACAAAGTTGCTGAAATGTTGCCTGATTGTAGCAGATTTAATGTATTCGTGCTGGCTTGAACAACACCCGGATTATCTTTTTGGGCTTTGATCCACTTCAGAACGGATACACCTTTTTCGTTGTCAATATTTGTCCCTTTGGCTTTTTCACCATTGTTCCCATACAAAGTGTCTCCGGCAGTGTAAAACAGTGGTGCGAAAATGTAGTTAGCCCCAGCTGATGCTAAATTGGTGCCAATTTTTCCCTTGGATGTCAAACTCGTCCAAGATTTAATATCATCATTACCAAGTTGCGTTTTGTTATAATACAAAACTTGTGACTCAATACCGTAAGGATAGCCGTACACCTTGCCCTTATAAGTTGCACCCGCCATTGCATTAGCAATTTGCGTTGATTTAAGGCTTTTAGCATATTTAGTATTTTGATAAATCAATCCCTGTGATGCTAACGAACCGATTTGATCATGCGGAAACATGAAGACATCGGCAGCAGCCGATGGATCCTTTTGCAAATTCTTTAATGCATCAGTTGAGTTCGTGTACTTAATCGTCACCTTGATACTGGGATTCGCTTTTTCAAAATCTTTAACAGCTTGAACATAGGTTGGTTTTGTCCCTGTGTCCACCCACAACTTCAACTTTGCCGTCTTGGCAGCACTTACTGTTGGTGTATCAAGTGCCACACTCAATAATCCAACGGTAGTTGAAGCCGTCAGCAACGTTACCATTGCCCCAGTCGTCACGCTCATCATATTTCTCATGATGTTTTTCCTCCAGAAAAATTGTCTTTGTCTTTTTGATTACGCAATCATCATAAAACATTTATTCAAGTAATGCAAGCG
>NZ_CBDKZH010000034.1:0-14080 GCF_965300815.1 Leuconostoc sp. | reverse complement strand
AGTTCATCTGACGTGACCAAATCAACTTTATTAATCAACAGATAGATTGGTGTGTCTTTTACTTCTTTAAGTCGGCTAATAATAAAATCATCACCGCGACCACGTGGCATTGAGGCATCCACCACAAACCAAATGGCATCTGCTTCATGCAATGCTGAGAAGGCTGACTTCACCATGAAGTCGCCCAATGAATTTTGTGGCTTATGCACACCAGGTGTGTCAATGAAGACCACTTGTGCATTATCAGTGGTATAAATCCCTTGGATTTTATTCCGTGTTGTTTGTGCTTTATCTGACATGATGGCGATCTTTTCACCAACGATGCGATTAAGCAATGTTGACTTACCAACATTTGGTCGGCCAATAATGGCCACGAATCCTGATTTAAATGGTGTTTCTGTCATAATATTTTGCGACGCCTAGGTCGACTTTCTCCCCTATTGATAGTGATAGCTCGATTACCACTGGCAATCCAAGCACAGTAGGTACCTTATCGATACCACATATTAATGTTACCTTATTTAAAATTATGTAGCAAATCAGAAAAATTAGTCACAATGCCGAATTGACGCCAAACATAAGGCTGAAAAATCAGCAATAAAATGATAATTTCAACGCCAACTGCCACTAAGACTGCCCCCGCAGCGACATCCTTGGCCAGTTTTGCCAACGGATGATACTTTTTTTCCACGACGAGGTCCACAACGGCTTCAATAATCGTGTTCAAAAATTCACTGAAAATCACAATAAACACGGCCATTGTGACCCAAAGCCAGTCTGATCGATACAAGCCATAATGCAAGCCAGCAACTAAAATCAGAAAAGCTAACAAAATATGGATACGCATGTTGCGTTCGCGCACCAAGATCAACCAAATCCCGTTCAGCGAGTTACGCATTGCTCGGAAGAAATTGCGATTACGCGTTGTTTGCCGCTTTTCTGATGCTGGTTCACCGATTAATTTTGTCTGTTTATTATCTCTTGAGGCCATAATCGTCCAAAATCTTCCGCTGCAAATCAAACATTTCCTTTTCTTCTGCATCGCCTAACATATGGTCATAACCATTTAGATGCAAAAAGCCATGCACGACCAAGAAGCCAAGCTCACGTTCATAGCTGTGACCCAGGTACTCTGCTTGCGTAGCGATGACATCCACAGAGACAATGATATCCCCAATGTTTTTAGCAATGTCATCCACCGCAGCAATTTGTTCAAACACGTCATCGCCTTCTTCGATGGCAAAACTAATGACATCAGTGGGTTTGTCTACGCCACGATATTCGCGATTATAACGTTGAATGTCCTCATTATTGACAAATGTAATCGACATTTCTGTATCATCTGGTAAAGCTAATGCTTGGCCAGCAAAATCAATCACCGACGTCACGAGGTCGTGGTGATAACGACTAATACCAGCTTGTGTTTGATCAATGATCGCTAGATCCATGTGAGGATGGCTCCTTTTCATTCGTGTGTTGTGCAGCTTCTGCGGCCTCGTAGGCATTAACAATCAATCCAACGACTGGATGTCGCACCACATCTGCGCTACTAAAGTTAATAAAGGCAATCCGATTCACTGATTGCAAAATCTTTTGCGCCGTAATCAAACCAGACTTAGCCCCACGTGGTAAATCGATTTGTGAGATATCACCGTTGACAATCATTTTTGAGCCAAAGCCCAAACGTGTCAAAAACATTTTCATCTGTTGATTAGTGGTGTTTTGTGCTTCATCCAAGATGATGAAAGCATCGTCTAATGTTCGGCCACGCATATAAGCCAGTGGCGCAATTTCGATGACCCCACGATCCATCAAGCGCTGCGTCTGTTCAGCCCCAATAATGGCATGCATCGCATCATAGATTGGTCGCAAATACGGATCAACCTTCTCTTTCAAATCACCTGGCAAAAAGCCTAGTGACTCACCCGCTTCAACAGCTGGTCGCGTAATAATAATACGCTCAACTTCCCCGCGCTTCAGCGCAGAAATCGCCATCACGACGGCAAGATAGGTCTTTCCCGTACCGGCTGGTCCAATCCCAAAAGTCACATCATGCTTGCGAATGGCTTGAATATACTGCCGTTGCCCGAAGTTCTTCACACGAACGGCACGGCCTTTATTATCACGAATCAATGTTTCTGAATATAAATCACCAAAATATTCAAGTGTGCCACGTTGTGCCATCGTGACAGCACTCACGACATCTGCCGGTGAAACGGTAATTTGATGTTTAATCAGTTGCGTTAGTTCATGTAAGACAGCTTGCGCAAGTGCCACCTGATCGGCTTCACCCGCAATCGTCATCTGGTCACCGCGTGCATGCAACGTGACATCTAATCCTTCCTCAATGAGACGGATAAGACTATCATTTACCCCAATTAATTTCGTCTGCTGCTCGGCATTTTCGAATTTAAAAATTTGCTGTATTTGTGCTGACAAATTGCAAATCCCCTTTTATATTGTTTCTTTTAATTTTAACACAAAAAACGGGCATTTGCCCGTTATTCCACCGTTAAATCATGCATAATATTGTCATAACCCTGCGCTTCTTCTTCAGGCGTTAGGCGTAATGGCGCGGCAATCACTGCGGTGATTTTTGCCAAAATATAGGTACCAATCGCCGCAAAGGCCACGGTGAACAAAATGGCAACCAACTGCTTCCAAACGAGTGACCAGTCACCGTTCACAGCACCAGCAATGCCACCGATCGTTTTATCAGCAAACACACCAGTTAAAATAGCCCCAACTGCACCCCCAATGCCATGAATCCCAAAGGCATCTAGCGTATCATCATAACCAAAACTATTCTTAACAAAAGTAATGCCGCCAAAGCCAATGACACCGGCTAACAAGCCCATCACAACCGCAGCCCAAGGGGCAACGAAACCTGCAGCTGGCGTAATGGCAACTAAACCAGCAACCCCACCACTAGTAATGCCCGACAAGGTAGCGCGGCCATGCATTTTATATTCGGCAAGTCCCCAAGTCAATACACCAGCCGCTGAAGCCAACCACGTGTTAACCAAGGCCAAAACAGCAATACCGTTGGCAGCTAATGCAGAACCTGAGTTAAAGCCAAACCAACCAACCCAAAGCAATGCCCCACCAATTAGGACGTATGAAGGACGAACTGGTACGTGTTTGTCATTATGACGATGACCAATCATCAAAGCCAATACCAAGCCCGTCACACCACTTGAAATATGAACAACTGTCCCACCAGCAAAGTCAATCGCACCTAGCTTAGCCAACAAACCACCGCCCCACACCATGTGTGCCAATGGGGTATAAATAAAAATCAACCATAGCGTTATAAACACAATCATGGCTTTAATGCGGACACGGCCAATCACCGAACCGGTAATGATGGCAGCTGTGATAATTGGGAACATGCCCTGGAATAAGGCAAACGCACCATCTGGAATCGTTAAACTCTTGGTTGAATGGGTAAATGACACCCCTGATAAGAACAAGTGCTTAAAGTTCCCAATGATATCACCCGCGCCACCAAAGGCTAACGAGTAACCAACAGTGAACCAGACCATTGTCGCAATACCAATAATTAAAATTGGCACAAACATCGTGTGCAATAAATTGCGTCGTTCACCCAAGCCACCATAGAAAAGGGCTAAACCTGGCGTCATTAACCAAACCAATGCCGCTGAAATTAACACCCAAGCCAAATCACCTGTATTCATAAAACTGTACTCCTCTTTTAACGTTGCTCTAATCATATCAGCTAGACCAATTGATCGTTTTAATTGTGGTAGGTTTTATGACATTGCTAATTTTTAACCCAAAGCAAAAAAAATAGCCGCTAGCGGCTATTTCACTTAAAGCAATTAATTTGATTAAACTGTTTGTACAGTAATCATGTTTGTTGTACCAGATTGTGACATTGGTACACCGGCTGCGATAACAATTGTGTCACCTGAGTTAGCCAAACCTTGTTCCTTAACAGCTGTCTTAGCCAATGCAATCATTTCATCGATTGTTGCAGGGGCTTCGTAAACAACTGGCAAGACACCGTAGTTCAAAGTCAAACCACGTTGTACACGTTCTGAATAAGTCACGGCCAAAATGTTAACTTCTGGACGGTACTTTGATACCATACGTGCTGTGTAACCTGAGTTTGTTGACACAACGATTGCCTTAGCGTTTACGCTGTGGGCAATACGTGATACAGCTGAAGCAACAGCTTCAGTTGAATCAGTTTCATCAAAGTGAAGATCTTGATGACGACCGTAGTAAGGCAATGATGATTCAGCCTTTTCATCGATAGCAGCCATTGTTGCAACGGCTTCAACTGGGTATTCACCGTTAGCTGATTCACCTGACAACATTGTGGCATCAGTACCATCGAAGACAGCGTTGGCAACGTCGGAAGCTTCGGCACGTGTTGGACGTGGGTTTTCTTCCATTGAGTCAAGCATTTGTGTCGCAGTGATAACTGGCAAACCAGCCAAGTTCATCTTGCGGATCATTTCCTTTTGTACCAAAGGCACGTTTTCGGCTGGAATTTCAACACCCATGTCACCACGTGGCACCATCAAACCATCAGAAACGGCAATAATGGCATCAAGGTTGTCGATACCTTCTTGTGATTCGATCTTAGGCACGATTTGCACGTGTTCCATGTTCTTTTCCTTCAACAGCTCACGAATTTCGAGCACGTCTTCAGGCTTACGAACAAATGATGCGGCAATATAGTTGATACCGTGGTCCAAACCAAAGCGGATGTCATCAGCATCCTTTTCAGTGATACCAGGCAAGTTGATTGAAACACCAGGTGCGTTAACACCCTTACGTGATCCCAAGATACCATCATTGTCAACACGAACAACAAGTTCACGGTTGGCAACGTCCTTTTCAAGAACAGTTGTGCCAAGCAAACCATCATCAAATAAGACTTGTCCACCCACTTGCACGTCATCAAACAAACCTGCGTAGGTTACGGCAATCTTTTCCTTTGTACCTTCAAGGTTTTCGTCCATTGAGATACGCAAAACGTCGCCTGTTTGGAATTCAATCTTACCATCGACTTGCTTTGTTGTACGGATTTCAGCACCCTTTGTGTCCAACAAGATACCGACTGTCTTACCTGTGATCTTTTCAGCTTCATGAACAGCATTCATGCGGCCCAAGTGTTCTTCGTGATCACCGTGTGAGAAGTTGAAGCGGAATACGTTGGCACCCGCTTGGATCAACTTGACGATTGTTTCGACATCAGATGATGACGGACCAAGTGTTGAGACGATTTTCGTCTTTTTCATGGTTAAATATGCTCCTTAGTTATCTTGGTTGTTGCTTGTGCAACACTACCCAAGCTCTATTTTATACATTCTTAGGTGTTTATACAAGCCATAATATTAATGACTTCGTCGAAAGACCACATTATCATTTCCCAGCAATGGCGCCAGTTCACGCATGATAGCGGTTTCATCACTTAACCAAAATGCCGGTGCTAATTGTTGATTTTTTTGGTCATTTTGCCAATGAATCACGACGGGATTATTACCATGATACTTTTTCAAAACTGCAATAACGTCACGGCGATTTTCTTGCGTATCATGTGCGGTATCAAACTGCAAAAACCACGTCCCTTTTTGTTGTGATTGGGTTAAATCCGGGGCCAAACTCAAGTGATTGGCCACCACTGAAATTTTCCCATTATAGTAATCCACACGGCCCGTGAATTGGATAATGGCGCTAACCTTTAGGTCAGCTTTCACTTTGTCATAAAGTTGATGGAAAACGGTCACACTAGTTGTACCCGTCGCATCTGATACTGTGACAAAAGCCATTTCTTCACCCTTTTTGGTACGGGTTGTGCGCACTTGGTCAATGAGGGCAATAACGGTCACCGGTTGCTTTTTATCAGTCTTTTCAGTCAAATCAGCAATCTCTTGGTAATTGTGATCAGCAATTAAGCTGGCATACCCATCCAGTGGATAGCCCGATAAATTCACCCCGATGGCCTCTTTTTCATAGGTTAACTTCTCCGTCAAATCCCAATCCGGCATTTTCTTAATTTTGGTTTCGTTTAAAATTAAGTCGCCAAAGCTAGCCGCTTCAATCAAATCATCTAAAGCGGTAACAAGTTCCATCCGATTGTAGCCGAATGTATCTAAAGCCCCCGCATAAACTAGCTGACGCAGCGTGTCCCGTTTTCTAAACTTTTCTGGTAGACGCCGAACAAAGGATTGAATCGATTGGAACGGGCCATTAGCTGTCCGTTCAGCCAAGACAGCAGCCACGAAATCAGTTCGCAACCCTCGGAGATTTTTTAGTCCCATTTGCAAGACGCCTTGATTAACTGTCCAAAAACGTTGTGACTGATTGATGTGCGGTGCTGCTACTTGCAATTGACGCGCCTTAGCTTCCGCAACATACAGCCGCACCTTTTCCGGTGACCCTAAATTGGCATTTAACACGGCAGTAAAAAATGCTGCTGGATAATGGGCTTTCATATAAGCCAATTGGAAAGACAACTTACTATATGCCACCGCATGCGAGCGATTAAAGCCATAGTTTGCAAATTCATCAATATAAGCAAAAATTTGGGCCGCTTCTTGGCGATCATGTCCCAAGGCTACTGCCCCATTAATAAACTTTTCCTGCATCGCCGCCATTTGCGTCAGCTTCTTTTTTGACATGGCACTACGCAACACGTCCGCTTCCCCAAGCGTCAAACCCGCATAGGCTTCAGCAACCAACATGACTTGCTCTTGATACACAATAATGCCAAATGTTGGCGCTAGAATAGTTTTCAAGCTGGCGTCAGGCACCGTCACGGGTTCAAGACCATGCCGCCGTTTGATAAAGCTTTCAATGTTACGGCTGGGCCCTGGCCGGTAAAGTGAATTAACCGCCACAATATGTTCAAAGGTGGCCGGTTGCAATTGCCGCAAGACATGTTTAATGCCTGCCGATTCAAATTGAAAGATCCCATTGGTATCGCCTTTAGCATACAAAGCAAGTGTTGCCGCATCATCCAATGGCACACGGCTAATATCAAAGTGCTCTGGCAATTGCTGCCGTGCTTCATATAAAGTTTGTGCCAAAATGGATAAGTTTGATAACCCTAGGACATCAATTTTTAGCAGTCCTAACGCCTCAACCGTATCCTTTTCAAACTGCGTCAATAAGCGTTCGTCAGTCCCTGACTGCACCGGCAATGTGTGCACCAGTGTATCGGCACTTAACACGACACCCGCTGCGTGCGTCGAATAGTTTCGTGGCAACCCTTCGATTTGTTGGGCAACCTTTAGCAGTAATTGCCCGTCATCAAGTTCTGACAAGACCTTTTGAAGCCCATCACCTGCTTGGAGCGCATCTTGAATTGAGACTTTTCGCCCTTGTTTACCTGTTGGTACGGCATTACTAATCCGGCTCATCATTTGCTGCGAGACACCAAACACGCGCGCCGTATCGCGCAGTGCTTGCTTAGCGGCTAACGTGCCAAACGTTAGAATTTGAGCAAAATTACGCTGACCATACTTGTCATGTAGATATTTCAAGACAACATCGCGTTTATTATCCGGCCAGTCAATATCAATATCTGGCATTTGGACACGTTCCGCATTCAAAAAACGTTCAAAAAGTAAGCCAAACTGCAGTGGATCCACATCCGTGATACGCAAGGCATATGCGACCAGTGACCCAGCAGCCGATCCACGCCCTGCCCCGAGTTGGATATGGTTTTGATAAGCAAAATTTACAATATCCCAAACAATTAAGAAATAATCATTAAAGCCCAACTGATCAATCACTGCCAGCTCATGTGCTAAACGCGCTTGATAACGGGACTGATCGACATGCAAGCCTTGTAATCGCGCCGCCAAGCCTTTCTCGGCCAACGTTTTTAAATACGTGCCGGCATCCGGCATACCAGCTGGCAACTGAAACGCCGGTAAAGCAGCTGTCTGACTAAAAGTCAACGTGACTTGACTTCTGGCTACCAAGGCTTCATTGGCCAAAAAGGCCGCCTTTAAGAAATCACTCGTCTGATAGGCGGCCTTGACCTGGTTGTAATCTTGTAAAATTTGGGTGCCTGATTGCTGGGCCAACGCTTTAATACCCTCTAGTTTGACATTGGCATCAATTGACTTTAACACCTGGGTCGTGAACGCATCATCTGCATTCAGATACGCAACGTCATCTAGTGCAATCAATTGTGCTTGGGTTGCCGCTTGGAACTCAGCGAGACGGGTTTGGATTTGTGGCGCCATCTGGGGGTTAATCCCCAAATATAAATGTGCTGGCGCAATATAAGTCGTGAGGGTTTGCCAATATTGCGCCACATCATCGTAGGCCGACGCAATGAACTGTGGTAATTCACTATCGCCTGGCAAAATCACGTTAATCCCTTTTAAATGCTCTGACAATGCCGCCAACGTTAAATCAGGCGTTTTGGCCGTCATTTTCGCTGATGATAACCACATCAAGTTTTGATAACCGACTTGCGTTTCCGCGATTAAAATCATGGGAAACGTTGTCGCCGTGTTCACTAATCCATTAACTTCCAAAGTTACGCCAAATAACGGCTTAAGATTATTTTCCAAAGCCGTTCGGTAAAACTCGACTGCCCCATACATCACATTGAGATCGGTTAAGGCAATCGCCTCATAGTGCCGTGCTTTCGCTGTTGCAACAATTTGAGGAATCGTATTAGGATTTTTTAGTAAGCTATAGGCGCTTAAAATTTGTAACGGTGCGTACATTAGCCCTCCGCATAATTTCGTTTCATGATACGAAACTTTGTTCCCTTTAATTATACACGAAAATCGTGAAAAAAGGTTGCGCTTTTCAGGAATAAGCGTATGATAGTTCTGTAAAGAGGTGAAAAGTATGAAATTCATTACTGTTGCTTTTTGGTCTGCTGTATTTGGCGAAATTTTGGGTTACATTGTGTCTCAATTAACTGGTGGTACTTATTCATTTGTTGGTGCTGCCGTTTTGGCCATTATTGTTGGCGAAATTGCGATCATTGCAATCCCTGCAATTTCAGGCTCAGCCGCATCAAAAGCAGTCATTCATAAAAAATAAAAAATCGCGCAAATTATTGCGCGACTTTTTATTTGGCTTGCCAAGCTGCTCTTAATTCACTTATTGTCAGTTGTCCTGGCGCACTTACAGGTTGGCCATCTAAGACCGCAAAAGTCATTTCTGAGCCATATTGATACCCTTCAATCCGTGACCGCTGTCCCAATAGCCCCATGCTAATGGTGATGAGCGGCTGTGCAATTTGTGCGGCTTGTGTTGCCAGCAATAACCGCTCAACATCCGCTTCATCATGTGGTGTCACCGCAAGTTTCACAACATCAGCACCCGTTGCCGCCAAATCAGCTAAATAAACCGGCACATCCGGTGTCTCATTTAAGTCATGATACGACATGATGACAGGCACATCAACTGCACGTGCGGCCGCCATGATTTTATCACGGAATTCGGCAGCTAACGTATATTCCACATCAACAGCGGCAAAATGATACCCTGATTTTAACGCATTGACCATGAACAACGTATATTCAAGTGGTGACATTTCGCCCCGACCACCTTGTGCTTGCGTGCGATACGTCAAAATAATGGGAAAGTCGCCAATCGTCTCAAACACTGACCCCGTCAGTTCTTTAATGATTTGTTGGTTCATAATCGGCCAATTCGCCTTAAATTCCTGCTGGGCTTGGTCGATTTCTGCTAACATTTTAGCTTCCGTCATCGCGGAAACATCTTTTTGCGCTAACGCTGCTTGCGCCCCTGCTTTCACTTGTTGCCACATCACCGCTTCACTAAAATCATCCGCAATATAGTCGGCGCGCCATTCCACTACGTCTGGCTTTTGGGCTTGGAGTTGCTGGGCAAACGGTGTCAATTTATCAGTTGGGCCAAGCATTAATGGCACAGCGATAACTGGCTTACCAGTTGGACTTTCAGGAAGGTGTAATTGTTCTCGTAATGTCATTTGATTTGATAGACAACCCAGACCATTTGTGGACTTAATCGTTGTCGCACTTGGTACTTTGGGTCTTCACTTTCTGGTAATTTTAAGAATTGTGCTTCTGATATAATTGTAAACCGATTTTGGTCATTTATAAAGGCTGACATGGCGACAGGCTTACTGGGGGCAAAAATCACCGAGGGTCCCCAGGCATTATCTAAGCTATTAGCGCGTAAATATTGGGCCAATAACCCCTCAGTTGCGGCATGGATGACAGCCACATTGCGTGCATAAGCGGTATTTTCAACCACAACAAGCGTCATCAAAGGCCGAGCAAACGTGGCCACAATGGTTGCCTTTTCCCAAGCCAAATAGTTAAAATTTGCCCAATCCAACACTGGCAATTGATGCGATTTAAACGCTGCTGGCACGAGAATTTGATCGCCGGCATAATCGTCTAAATGCGTTAAAATACTTTCAAAATCTTGATGTAAAACCAACGTCTGGTCGGTGATATAATCTTTGGCTGCCTGTTCTGAGTCGGTTCCGACAGGCCCTAACGTGTGTAGTTTCATCGCTTTAACTGCTTATTTTCTTTATTAATCGCTGAATTTGTCAGGATGGTCATAATTTGATCAATCATATCATCTGAGATATCAGCCGATTGCGCAAAATCATATTTCAATAAATCACGCATCTGTTGCATGCGCGCTGTTTGTACGGTAGCCATGCCGCATTTTTCTTTGTACTGCGCCACAGCACCCACAACTTGCATACGTTTTTCAATCATTTGAAAAATTTGACGATCAAGCGCATCAATTTCCGAGCGTAATTGTAACAAATCTAATTCATCTTCCGGCGTACTAAATAACGCGATAATTTCTGCTGCCAGTCGTTCAGGCGTTTTACCAACCGTTTCCACTGTGACATGTGCCACACTACGATATAACGGATCCCGTAATTGCCATAGCTGAAAAAATGCTGCGGTTGATTTTTCTTGCAACAACGGCCGTTGGCCTTCGTTCAGCAAACGACTAATCGTACTTTCCAAGTTCCCATGCAGATAAATAATCGTGGCCGATGAGGCTTGCAATATTGCCCGATTCTCCGGCCGCTCAATCACCCCACCACCGGTCGCCACGACACCTTTAAACGTCTGCAAATCTGCTAAAACTTGGGTTTCCAGCGCACGAAAACCCGCCTCGCCTTGACTGGCGAAAATTTCTGGAATCGTTTGGCCAGCGCGGCGTTCAATTTCTGAATCGCAATCGATAAAATTGGCGTGGTGTTGGCGGGCAATTTCCTGACCAATCGTCGTTTTGCCGGCGCCCATAAATCCAACCAATAGCAATGTTTCTGGTGCTGTCAACATGATTGTCGCTACCTCATAAATGTTGTCGTGCCTTTTGCGCAGATTGAATCAATCGTAACAATTGGTCAGTGTCTTGTGCGGCCAATGCCTGATTAAATGCAGTCAGTTCCGCCATCAGTTGTTGCGTACTGGCAAGTACCGCTGCTTGATTGCTCATTAAAACGTCCGTCCAAAGTTTGGGGTCACTGGCTGCAATGCGCGTTGTATCTTTAAAGCCACCGGCTACATATTGCCCAAAATCGGCCACATCCCCAAGTTGCTTAACCGCTGCATTCATCAACGCAAACGCCGCAATATGCGGCACATCACTAATCATCGCCATCAAGTGGTCATGGGTGGTTGTGTCAATCGTTTTAAAGTTCGCCTGTAAGGGCGCCAACAACGTTTGCAATGTCGATAAAGCAGCCTGCCCTTTTTGATTCGGGATGAGAAAATAGAGTGCTTGCTGGTATAACTGTGGGTTGGCGGCAGTCACCCCACTTAAATGCGTCCCCGCCATGGCATGACCACCAATAAAGGCCACATGAGCGAGTTGCGTGGCTGCTACGGCCATAATGTCACGTTTTGTCGAGCCAGTATCTGTGATGATGACATCCGATTTCAAAGGCAGCGCCGCGAGTGTTTGCAATGCTTGGATAATCCCTGTCACGGGTGTTGCTAAAATAATGACGTCAGCTTGCGTAGCGACTGGCGCTAATTGTGATGCCGTTTCGGCAACAATTCCTTGGGCTAACGCTAGTGTTAACGTGTTTGGGTCTTGATCAACACCAATCACGTGATGCGCCGGTTGGGCGTTCAAACAAACCGCCAATGACGCCCCCATTTCTCCTAACCCTTGCACAACAATGTTCATCGCATCACCTGCATCAAATCGGCCAAAAATCCAGGATAAGAGACACTCATCGCATCTTCGCCGGTCATCACAACATCTTGATGAGCAATCAAAGCGGCCACCGCATTCATCATACCAATCCGATGGTCCCCATGCGTCTCTAACAACGTGGACTCATTGCTACCATGGAGTGGTGTGCCACCGTGAATAATCATGCCATCCGGTAAGGCCTCAATATCTGCGCCCAACTTTGTTAATTCAGCAACCACCGTGGCAATACGATCTGTTTCTTTCACCCGCAGTTCAGCCGCACCCGAAATGACAGTATCCCCTTGTGCTTGCGTGGCAGCTAAGGCCAAAATTGGGATTTCGTCTACAGCACTAGGAATATCTGCAGCGGTGATTTGTATCCCATGTAACGGTTGGGCGCGCACTGTAATATCTGCAGTCGGTTCATAGCCGTCATTCACATGAGTCAGCGTTAAGTCAGCGCCCATCTGCCGTAGCAGACGCAAAACCCCATCGCGCGTTGGATTAATGCCCACATTTTTCAAAGTAATCTCAGAATTCGGGGTAATCAAGGCAGCCACAATGAAAAAGGCAGCACTGGAAATATCAGCTGGTACTACGACATGTTGGCCCATCAATGTTGGCTGCTGTGACAAGGTAATGACGCCATGATCTGCCTGGATTTGACCGCCAAATTGGCGCAGCATCCGTTCCGTATGGTCACGTGAAGGTAATTTTTCAATAATTGTCGTCTGTCCCGCGGCTTGCATCCCAGCTAAAATAATGGCACTTTTAACTTGCGCCGACGCCACCGGCATCTCATAGGTGATACCGGTTAACGCTTGATTCGCATGAATCACACCTGGTAATTTATCACCATCGGTCAACGTAATTTGCGCCCCCATTTGTGATAACGGTGCTAACACACGTTGCATCGGCCGCTGACTTAATGAGCCATCCCCAAAAATCGTCATATCAAAGGGCTGTTTACTCAACAACCCCATTAACAAGCGTGTGGAGGTCCCTGAATTTCCCATGTCTAATGGCGCGTTAGGCACCTGAAAATGTTCAAGTCCTTGTCCTTGAATGCGGACATGTGTGCCGGTTTGTGTGATCTGAACCCCCAAGTCCTGAAAAATGCGCATGGTGTGTAACACATCATCAGAATCTAAGAAATTTTCAATTTCAGTCATGCCTTGGGCAATCGCCCCAAACATCAAGGCGCGGTGTGAAATAGATTTGTCCCCAGGGACAGTTAGTTGCCCGTGTAGGCCCGTTGTCGGGGCGGGCGTTAATCGAATCATAGCCTCTCCTTTTTTCCTGTTATCTGAAAATATCTTGTTAGAAACGACGAACTTCTTCACGGTAGGCCGCGACCTGTTCTTTCATCCGGTCAATATTGTCGGCATCAAACTTATCCAAAACGGCCTTAGCCAACTCAATGGCCACCATCGCTTCGGCAATCACCGCAGCTGCCGTCACCGCCGTCGTATCGGAACGTTCAATGGACGCTTTGTGATCTTGGTGGGTATCAATATCAACCGACTGCATTGGCCGATAAAGTGTTGGAATCGGCTTCACCACGCCACGCACCACAATCGCTTCCCCAGTTGTCATGCCACCTTCAAAGCCGCCTAAATTGTCTGAGCCACGATAGAAACCCTTTTCCGCATCCCAGAAAATTTCGTCCATCACTTGGTCGCCGTATTTTTCAGCATTGTCAAAACCACCGCCAAATTGCACGCCTTTAAACGCGTTAATCCCAACAATGGCCCGCGCGATTTTACCATCCAATTTTTCATCAGCGGAAACATAAGACCCCAACCCACCTGGCATTCCAGTTGCAATGACTAGGACCTGACCGCCGACCGTCATGGCAACGCGTTACGATTTTTCAATCCCGTCACGAATCGCCGCATCCGCTGCA
>NZ_CBDKZH010000033.1:0-14162 GCF_965300815.1 Leuconostoc sp. | reverse complement strand
TAATGAAACATTATTAAATGATTTACGTGACGGCAAAATTGATGAAATTGAGATTACGCCAGAAACTTTTCCGGCATTTCAACAAGTTTGGCGTGACTTCCCATCCCAAAATCGTATTCGTGGAATTGCGGGTAAAGGTGGGCATATTAAATATGTCCGCGCAAATTAATCGGCAACAGCATTGTTTTTTATGCTACAATACTATAAGTTAAGCATAATTTAAGTCATGCGTATTTTCACAATAACAGGTACAAAAGAGGGGCAGCATAGTGGCATTTTCATTTGGACAACGAAACGTTGGTATCGATCTTGGTACAGCCAATACATATGTATATATTGAAGGACGCGGCATTGTTTTGCGTGAGCCGTCGGTGGTCGCACGTAACACACAGACGAATGAAGTCGTTGCAGTCGGATCAGAAGCCAAGGATATGCTTGGTCGGACACCCGCAAGTATTGCTGCTATTCGACCAATGCGTGATGGTGTGATTGCTGATTATGATACAACAGTTGCCATGATTCGTTATTATTTGCAAAAGGCATTGGGTGGTCGTATTGGGAAGCCCTACGTTACAATTGGGGTGCCTGCAGGTGTGACGGCTGTTGAACGCCGTGCGGTGATTGATGCCGCACGTGTAGCTGGTGCGCGTGATGCGTATGTCATTGAAGAACCATTTGCCGCTGCTGTTGGGGCTGGTTTGCCCGTCATGGATCCAACTGGTTCAATGGTTGTCGATATGGGTGGTGGTACAACGGATGTGGCCACGATTTCACTTGGCGGTATTGTCTCAAGTCGTTCAATTCGAATTGCTGGCGACAAGTTAGACGAAGCCATTGCCAATTTTGTACGTAATAAGTATAACGTCACTATTGGTGAGCCCACTGCGGAACGTTTGAAGATTGAAATTGGGGCAGCGTCACTTGAATTGGCACGCACATTGCCAGATGCATCAGTCCGTGGGCGTGATTTGTTGACAGGTTTGCCTAAGACAATTGATGTGACAGCGGAAGACGTGGCGTTGGCCATTCAAGAACCTGTGCAAGAGATTGTCGTTGCCATTCGTGAAACGTTAGAATCAACCCAACCAGAAATTGCCGCTGATGTCATTGACCACGGGATGGTCTTAACGGGTGGCGGTGCCTTCTTACGTGATTTTGATAAGATTATTCAAGAAGCAACAAAAGTGCCAGTCTTAATTGCGAATGAACCACTCGATGCAGTGGCCATTGGTACTGGTGAAGCGTTAAAGTCAATTGATGTGATGCGACAAGGGTAATCAGTTGTTGGCATATTGTACACTAGCGTAGCGCTTGCGCTGCGCTTTTATTTTTTAAACAAGGGGACAACAAAATGCGTAAAATTTTTTCATCTCGCGCAGTTGTAACAATTATTATTGCTTTTATTGTCATTGTTGGCTTAATTGCCGGATCGAACTGGTGGGCGAAACGGACCAATACACCGCCGTTTATTCAACGTTTTAGCAATGATTTAGCAGGTGGTGTGAGTCGCGTGATTGCGGTACCGACAACAGCAATTGGTCGGACGGCTAATAGTATTGGCAATCTACTGAGTACATTTGAAGAAAATCGCGCTTTAAAGGCTAAAATTGATGAATTTGCACAAGATAAAGTGCGCTTACAAACTGTCGAGGAAGAAAACCGCGAGCTGAAAAAACAGTTGAAATTGGAAGCGACCTTAACGGATTTCAAAACGGTTACTGCCGTGACCATTAGTCGGTCACCAACCACTTGGCAATCACAATTAGTGATTAACAAGGGTAGCAAATCTGGTTTGAAAAAGGGGATGCCTGTTTTAGCTGGTTCTGGTATTATTGGCCGTATTAGCGAAGTCAATACAACAAATGCCAAAGTGGCACTGATTTCTGATACTGGAGAAGATGCCAACCGTTTTGCCATCACTATTAAAGGCAATAAAGGGGATGTCAATGGGATTGTGACAGACTTTGACCGCGAAACGAACCAATTAATCATGGGACAAGTTACGTCGGATAATGAAATTAAAGCTGGCGATCTTGTAGAAACATCTGGTTTGGGTGGCGTGATTCCATCTGGTTTGTATGTTGGTAAAGTGGCGAAGGTCACCAAGGATGACTACGGTTTGTCAAAGCGAATTTATATTGAACCAGCGGCTGATTTAGGTAATATCACCACAGTAGTGGTGGCCGTATCAGAGATTGGAGCGCAATAATGGCTTTTTGGCAATTAACACGTTTGCGGGTGGTTTTCCCAGTCTTATTGCTTTTTTTCCTGTTTGTAGATGGTGATTTAATGGCTGCCATGGGTGGTATTTTTACCGCTTTCCCATGGCATGTATTACCGGTGTTAACGTTGATTTGGTTGTTTTATGCCATTCAATTTGATGCGGAAAATGAAGTGCCAATTTGGCTATATACCATTATTATTGGGGTGCTCTTTGATATGTATTATACGGGCATCTTTGGGACTTACACGGTAGCCTTTTTAGGGGCCGTGGGGGCTATGAAACAACTACATGCCTATTTGGATGAGCGTTTGTTGAGTGGGATGACGTTACTGTTGATTGGGCTGGTGACTTATTTGCTCATTACCTATATGGCTGGCTTTATTATTGGGATTGCCAATGTGAGTTTGGTGTCATTTTTCCTTTATGAAGTGTTGCCGACATTAGCTTTGAATCTGACGATTGCGGCATTAGGTTATTATCCAGTGTGGTCCTTATTCCAGTTTTTGAGATAAGTGCTTGACAAAATAAAAAAATAGATTATACTAAGTTTTATATTAAAAAACGTTGAGCGGAAGAGTAGATTAGCATCACTTTAAGGGAGTTTGCGGGTAGTGTGAGCAAACAGTGGTGTTAGTTGAAACACATCTGTGAGTGTATGATTGAATCGAGTAGGTCATATCGGTTTTGCCCGTTATCGCAAACAGTCTTTTGACTTATTGAGGCAACGACCAGTGATGGTTTTGCGATAAGAGGTGGCACCGCGGAAAACGCCCTCTGAATACAGCTGTATTCAGAGGGCGTTTTTGCAACCATTCAACCAAAAGACTGACAGAGTAATTTTGTGTGAACAAAATTAGAATCTGAGGTGGCACCACGCTGACGCGTCCTCTTGCAAGTTATTTTGCAAGGGGATTTTTTTTAATCGTTTAAAAAGTGAGTTAATATCGCGCAAAGGAGAGCAAGATGAATTATTTGTTAGAAATTTTGCCCAGTTTAATGTCAGGGTTGAAAATGACGTTAGGGGTTTTCTTTATTACCATTATTGGATCAGTGCCATTAGGTATTCTTGTGGCATTGGGCATGAAGTCACCTTATTTTACCATTCGCTGGTTGATTAATGGTTATATCTGGGTGATGCGGGGAACGCCGCTCCTGTTGCAACTGATTTTCGTCTATTATGGTTTGGGGATGATGGGCATTACTTTTCCCCGTTTTGAAGCCGCGGCGATTGCCTTTATCGTGAACTATGCGGCCTATCTCGCTGAAATTTTCCGTGGTGGGTTGCAAGCAATCCCGCGTGGCCAATATGACGCTGCGAAAGTACTAGGCTTTACGCGCGTCCAAACATTTTTCAAGATTATCTTGCCACAAGTGATTAAAATTATTGTGCCATCATTTGGTAATGAAGTGATTAATTTGGTTAAGGACACGTCATTAGTTTATGTTATCGGTTTGGGTGATTTGCTACGAGCAGGTAATATTGCGGCTAGCCGTGATGTGACGTTGGTGCCTTATTTGTTAGTTGGTCTCATTTATTTGCTCATGACGGCCATTGTGACAGTCCTCTTACGACGTAGTGAAACGCGATTGAATAGTTGGAGATAAGCGATGTTAGAAATTAAACAATTAACGAAGACATATAACACAAACACGATTTTTAAGGCGTTGAATTTATCGGTAGCAGATGGCGAAGTACTGAGTATTGTTGGCCCATCAGGTATTGGTAAAACAACCTTGATTAAAATTTTAGCTGGTTTGGAAACGGCCGATGCTGGTGAGGTGCGCCTCAACGACGAACAGCTAGCCATTGATGGCACGCGTGCGGATGCGAAGGTTGGTTTGATTTTTCAAGACTTTAATCTTTTTCCAAACTACACCGTGATTGAAAATATTATGCTCGCGCCCATCAACGTGAGCCGGCTGTCACGTGACGCGGCTAAGGCCAAGGCGACAACGTTGTTAGCCACGCTTGGTATGACTGATAAGGCAGACTTGTATCCTTACCAACTATCGGGTGGGCAAAAACAGCGGGTTGCGATTGCGCGGGCATTGGCAATGGATCCCAAAATTTTGGCTTACGATGAACCAACCAGTGGTTTAGATGAGGCCTCAACTAAGCAGGTTGCGGAAGTCGTGAAAACGCTTAAAGCGCAAGGCGTGACGCAGTTGATTATTACGCACGATCAACCCTTTGCTGAAATGGTATCGGATCGCGTGTTTGATTTTGCAACGGAGGTCAGTCGCTGATGGTAAGTATGAAGAAAAAAATTATTGTTAATACGTTAGTCGGACTACTCTTTGTTGGGGTTGTCATCTGGGCGGCCATGAGTTTAAGCAGTGGTGCGAAGCGAACGGCTCAAAATGAACAACAAACCACCCAAACGGACGACTGGGCACGTATCAAGAAAGCCAAGCAAATTACGATTGGGCTGGATGACACATTTGTGCCAATGGGCTTCCGTGATAAAGATGGGAACATTGTTGGGTTTGATGTTGAATTGGCGAAAGCAGTCTTTAAACAGATGGGCATTAAAGTCAAGTGGCAGCCTATTGACTGGTCGATGAAAGAAACAGAGCTTAATACTGGCAATATCGATGCGATCTGGAATGGCTATACGGTGACCAAAGCACGTGAAAAGCAAGTAGCCTTTTCTAAGCCTTACCACAAGGCGACCCAAGTACTGGTGACGCTTAAGAAAAATAATATTAATCGTTTCTCAGATATGAAGGATAAAGTCTTGGGGGACCAAACGGCCTCTAGTGGTGATGAAGGCTTTAACAAGTATCCAAAGGTACTTAAGCAATACGTCAAAAACCAGCAGGTCGTTGGGTATGATACCTTTGACAAAGCGTTCAATGATTTGAATGCTGGGCGTATTGATGGGCTGTTAATTGATGAAGATTATGCCCGTTACTACGTTGCTCACCAACCAAATCCGAAGGATTACACCGTGACTGTTGGTGAGTTCCCGATTGATCAAACGGCAGTTGGGTTCCGAAAGTCTGATAAACAATTACGAGAAGCAGTCGATCAAACGTTAGCAACCTTTAAAAAAGATGGTCGCTTAACGCAAATTGAAAATAAATGGTTCTCAAAATAAGTAAAAAGCCAAAGTGGTATATCACTTTGGCTTTTTTACCGCCATTAGCAGCATCAATTTTGTCATATTACCGTAAAAAATGTTAAACTAGTACTATTATTATAGAGAGATAATGAGGTGTGAGATGCTAGGAGATTCATTGTGGATAATCCTTTTAATTCTTTTAGTTGCTAACACATTTGGGGCGATTATTACTGTCTTTAGTCAACAACGTGATATTGCATCAATCTGGGCATGGTTATTGGTCCTGATTATGTTGCCTGTGTTAGGGTTTATCATTTTCTTTTTTGTTGGTAGTCGTATTTCCGATAAGCGGATATTTCGTTTACGGACCCAAGAACAACTTGGTTTGGAACAAATTGCGGATAACCAACGGCGACAGCTCGAAGCGATTGAGCAATTATTACCAATTCCAAATTCAGCCACCGAGTTGGCGAACTTGTTTTTACGCACAGATGAGTCTGTTTTGACGCGTGGTAACAAGATTAAAATTTTTACCAATGGACCGGATAAGTTTAAGGCTTTATTTGAAGACATTCGGCAGGCCACGCATCATGTCCATCTGGAGTACTTTACGATTGATGATGATCAAATTGGGAATCAATTAGTTGATTTGTTGACGGAAAAAGCACGCGAAGGTGTGGACGTGCATGTGATTTTTGATCAATTTGGCTCGCATGGTCAACACCGTGATATGTATAAGCGTTTGCGCGAAGCAGGTGGGGTGGTAGCGCCATTTTTAATGCGTCGCTTCCAGCTTTTGACCCTGCGATTTAATTTCCGAAACCACCGTAAGATTGCCATTATTGATGGTAAAATCGGTTACATCGGTGGGTTAAACGTTGGAGACCAGTACGTTGATCGTTCTAAAAAGTTTGGGCACTGGCGTGATACGCATCTGCGGATTCATGGTGATGCGGTCTTATCACTGCAAAGTCGTTTTTTGATGGATTGGAATGCCACGGCTGAAGAAAACGAGTTACTCGTCGATACTGCCGGCTACTTTCCTGAAATTGAGGAATTATCTGGACGGGCGATGGTTCAAATTGTATCGAGTGGGCCAGATAATGATTTAAAGCAAATTAAACAAGGCTTTATGCGGATGTTTGCTTCGGCTCGTTCAGAAATTACGATTCAGACACCGTATTTCATTCCGGACTCAGCCGTACTAG
Source organism: Leuconostoc sp. (assembly GCF_965300815.1). Classification (NCBI taxonomy): domain Bacteria; kingdom Bacillati; phylum Bacillota; class Bacilli; order Lactobacillales; family Lactobacillaceae; genus Leuconostoc; species Leuconostoc sp. The sequence goes on along the minus strand of NZ_CBDKZH010000033.1, from coordinate 7,665 downwards.
AAACCTTAGAAATCGCGATTATGTCAGGTGTTCGGGTGCGTTTGATGATTCCTGATATGCCAGATCATCCATTTGTGTATCGGGCAACGCAGTATTATGCACAAGAATTAATTGCCATGGGCGCGGAAGTGTATCGTTATGATGCTGGTTTCTTGCACAGTAAGGCGGTTACAATCGATCATGAAATTGGTACCGTTGGGTCAGCCAATATGGATATTCGGTCATTCTCATTGAATTTTGAAGCCAATGCGTTTGTCTACGATCCAGAGTTTGCAACACAGTTAGAAGAACAGTTTGAACAAGACATTTTAGTGTCGAAAAAATTGACAATTGAGGATTTTGAGAATCAGTCATATTGGATGAAATTCATTCAAAAGTTCAGCCGACTCTTCTCACCAATACTATGAAAAAAATACAACTTAAGCCTGGTGTGACACTCGTTGTTCACCCAACAACACAATTTAAAACCCTACACATTGCGGTCGATTTTGCGGCGCCGTTACTGACGCATACCATTTCGGCACGGTCATTGTTGTCTTATTTGACCGCTGTCAGTTCGCAAAAATATCCCGACCAGCAGGCCGTTGCGCAAAAAACAATTGATTTGTATGGGGCGCAGTTCCAAACAGATGTGGTACGTTTTGGCCAAACACACCATGTGCGTTACCATTTGCAATTGCCAGCGCCCACTTATATTGACCATGCAGAACATCTCCTTGGGGATGCTTTTGCTTTTTTACGGGATATGATTTTTGAACCATTGGTGACGGGAGATCAGTTTGATCAAGCGACGTTTGATAAAGAACGTCAAAGTTTGATCAACGAATTAGCGAGTCTACCTGATGATAAGCGCCGCTATGCCATGTTGAAACTGCGGGAACTCACCTATAGTGCACCGGCCATGCGGTTACCATCTTCTGGCCAAGTACGTGATGTTGAACAGTTAACGGCGACGGACGTTTTGGCGACGTATCGACAGATGATTGCCAATGATCCAGTTAATATTGTTGTGTATGGGGATATTGACGCTGAGCGTGTGGTGACTGAATTAGCCAAATGGCCACTACAAGCGCGCCGTGACATGATGTTACAGCCGTTTTATCGTCAAGGGCTACGGCCAGCTACCGTTGAATTGTCGGAAGCACAATTAGATATTAATCAGGCCATCCTGACGTTATCATATCAGTTGAGTTTGCCACCAGATGATCCAAAGCGCTTTACCGCCTTAGTGCTAAACGCTTTATTTGGTGGTTCAGCCTTATCTAAATTGTTTACCAATATTCGGGAAAAAGCCTCGTTGGCTTATAGTATCTACTCGCGTTGGCAGCATGATACAGGGTTTATGACGGTGGCGGCTGGTTTAGATGCGGATAAAGTCGCACAGACAGATCGCATGATTCAAGCCGAACTCAAGGCGATTCAAGCGGGTGAATTTAGTGACGAAATCTTTGATGCGATTAAAACGAGCTTAATTAACGATTATTTAAGTCAACAAGATTCACCTAACAGTGAAATTGAACTTGTCTTTTCTAGATTGTTAACACAACGTGAGACCAGCACTGCGGAGTGGGTAGCGGCGATTCAAGCGGTAACTCCAGCGCAGGTGAGTGCTTTGGCCGACCAAGTGATTTTACAAGGAAGATTTACATTGATGCCAGAGGCGGATGCATGATAGAAAAGACATATCCAAAATTAAAAGAAACTGTTTTAACGACCGAGTTACCTAACGGGCTAACTGTGGTCATGGTACCAAAGCCAAATTATCATAAAACGTTTGCTGTATTAACGACTCCATTTGGGTCATTGGCGCGCCAATTCCAAATCAATGATGAAGCACCGATTACCATTCCAGCTGGGACAGCCCACTTTCTGGAACACAAACTGTTTGAGAAGGCTGATGGGGATGCCTTTACGCGATTTGGTGAATTAGGTGCGGACGCCAACGCGTTTACGAACCCGTATCAAACGAGTTATCTGTTTTCAACGACGCAAAACGTTTTGCCAGCCCTTGCGCATTTGCTTGATTTTGTGCAAACACCTTACTTTAGTGCACAAACGGTAGCCAAAGAACAGGGCATTATCGGTCAAGAAATTCAGATGTATGATGATGATGCCAACTGGGCCATTTATATGGGCTTGCTAGACCTCTTGTATCCAGGTGCGCCAATTGCCGAAGATATTGCGGGGACGAAGGCTTCCATTGCACAAATTACACCGGAACTGCTATATCAAATTCATCGCGCTTTTTACCAACCTAATCAAATGACCTTGCAGGTGGTCGGTCATTTTGATCCAGATGAGGTGCTGGCACTGGTGATGGCTAATCAGGCGACAAAGACGATTGAAGCAGTAAATGTTCGTCGATTTGAGCCGGTCATTCCTGAACCAACTAAAAAGGAAACAATCCAAAAGTTTGATGTATCGCGGCCAAAAATTGCGTTAGGTATTCGGTTACCAAAACTTGATGTAACGGGCGAAGCGGCAACCAAATTAACGCTAGCAGCTGATATCTTGGCGGATATTTTGTTTGGAGAGCAGACAGACTGGTATCAAAACCTGTATAATAAAGGTATTATCGATACGGAGTTTGAGACATCATTTGATTTGATGCATGCGTATCAATTTGTGAGTTTCTTTGCGGAAACAACTGAATATGACGCACTAACGGCTGCGATTCAGTCACAAATTGCGCAATATAAAACCATTTTGGCACATGCCGAATCGGCGTTTGAATCGTTACGCCGGGCGACACTTGGAGAGGGCATCCAACGTTTAAATGCATTAGAAAGTATCGCTTTACGGGGGGATGATGTGTTATTTGGGACAAACTTATTTGATAAGGTGATGCTTTTACAAGATTTAACATATAGTGATATACTAGATAGTGCTGAAAAAATATATCAGAACGCGACTTTACGACGTTTTGTTCTGAAAAAATAACATTGGACAAATTATGAGTGAAACTTTGACGAATCAAATAGGCGAACAGCTAAAAGCTGCGCGCCTGGCGAAAAATTTATCTTTAGAAGACGTGCAAGCAGCAACTAAAATTCAAGCACGTTATCTGGAGGCCATTGAAAATAACAACCTAAGTATTTTGCCTGGGGATTTTTATGTGCGCGCCTTTATTCGCCAATATGCGATTGCAGTGGGCTTAAATCCAGAAACGTTGCTAGGGGAAACAACACCGCCCTCAATCTCAAGAAGTCGTGACTTGAGTCGGGCTCATCGTGATAATGATGGGGTGGTGCGTGCGGGGACAAATCCTAATCCGTCGCCGCGTTCAAAATTTTCTGACATGTTACCAAAAGTTTGGTTGGCTATTTTTATTCTAGTTGGCCTGGTTGCGGTTTGGTTTGCTATGACACATCTTGGCAACAATGACCAACAAAATAGTGATAGTGGTAATGTGTCAGTATCGACTTCAACGATACCAAGCAGCAGTAGCAGTGATGCTTCTAGCGCTGCATCGTCATCGGAAAAACCAGCAGAAAAGAAACCAGAGCCTAAAGTAACGTTGGGTACGCCAGAACAAAATACAGCGTTGCAAACAACAATTTATAACCTCTCGGGACAAGCCGATAAGCAACACACAATTAAAGTCACGGCGCAGGGTGCTGGGACTAATGTGAAAGTGACGGTTGGGACAACTGTGTTGTTAAATGAATTAGTCAAGGCTGATAAAACGATTGATGTGCCTGCTGGTACTAATGCGGTGAATGTTCAATTCACCAATGTTGCCAATGCAACGATGACCTTTGATGATCAAAAAGTGGCAGTTATTGGAACGGCAACGCCATTTTGGAACGTTCTGTTCAATCTCAATAAGTAAGGGGCAATTATGAATCTTCCAAATCAACTCACTGTTTTTCGTATTATTCTTATTCCGGTTTTTATCTTATTATTATCGGTGCCTTATGCTTGGCAATCACTTGATGTGACAGGCGTGATGTTACCATTGAATTGGTTGCTTGCTGCCATTGTGTTTGCGGTAGCATCAATAACGGATTTTTTGGATGGTCAAATTGCCCGTCGTCAACATTTGGTGACGAATTTTGGTAAGTTTGCCGATCCGTTGGCCGATAAGTTGTTGGTCATGACAGCCTTGATCTTTTTGACTGGGTTCAACGTGGTACCAGCTTGGATGACTGCCGTGATTGTGATTCGTGAACTAGCGGTTACTGGCTTACGTACCTTAATTGTAGAAAATAATGGGAAGGTCTTAGCGGCGCAGATGCCAGGTAAAATCAAGACTTTCTCGCAAATGTTTGCAATTTTCTTCTTATATCTTAAAGATGTGCCATTTACCGCGATTGGGTTGCCAATTGGGGAAATCTTATTGTGGATTGCGGTGATCTTTACAATTTATTCAGGGATTGACTATTTCTGGCAGAACCGAGTGGTCTTTTCTGACGGTCTATAAAAGCGCGATAAGCGCTTTTTTCGTATCATCAAATAAGGTACGAACGCTGTCGAACAATTGTTCGTTAAATGCTTGCTTTTACGTTTAGAAACAGGTACACTATTGAGGTAAGATAAAAGGAGTTAGCTAAAAATGGTCACAAAAAAGACGACTAAAAAAGACGATAAAGATAGTCAAGCAAGCGGCCGTAAGGCGGCACTTGATGAAGCTTTAAAGCGTATCGAAAAGAATTTCGGTAAGGGATCAATCATGGTGTTGGGTGATAATGCACTGACACAAGTTGAGACTTATCCTTCAGGATCAGTTAAGCTAGATGTTGCTTTAGGCGTCGGTGGCTATCCTAAAGGACGTATTATTGAAATTTATGGGCCAGAATCTTCTGGTAAAACAACGTTGGCGTTACACGCCGTTGCTGAAGTGCAAAAAGCCGGTGGGACAGCCGCCTATATTGATGCCGAAAATGCCTTGGATGTGAAATACGCTGAAGCTTTGGGTGTTAAAAAGGACGAATTACTTTTGTCACAACCTGATACTGGTGAACAAGGGTTAGAAATTGCGGATGCGTTGGTACAATCTGGGGCAGTGGATATGATTGTTGTGGATTCTGTGGCAGCGTTGGTACCACGTGCAGAAATCGAGGGGGAAATGGGCGACTCACACGTCGGCTTGCAAGCCCGTTTGATGAGCCAAGCCTTACGTAAATTAGCTGGTACGTTGAACCGTACTGGGACGGTTGCGATTTTCATCAACCAAATTCGTGAAAAGATTGGGGTGATGTTTGGTAACCCCGAAACGACCCCTGGTGGCCGTGCGTTGAAATTCTATTCAACGATTCGTTTGGAAGTGCGTCGGTCAACCCAAATTAAAGATGGCACAGATGTGACTGGAAACTTAACGAAAGTCAAAGTGGTTAAGAATAAGGTGGCGCCACCATTTAAGGTTGCTGAAGTTGATATCATGTACGGGAAGGGTATTTCACAAACTGGTGAAATTTTAGACCTCGGTGCGGAACAAGAAATTATCCGTAAGGCCGGTGCCTTCTACTATTACGGTGATATCAAGGTTGGCCAAGGCCGTGAAAAAGCGAAAGAATTCTTGGATGCACCCGAAAATGCTGCGATGCGTCAAGAAATCTATGCTAAAGTTCGTAACGCCTTTGGAATTGGTGATGGTGAGTTGCCAGTAGAAGAGGCTGATGATGAGACAATTGAAGCCCCAGAAACACTGGCATTAGTCACTGATGACGATGATGATTTAACGGACGAACCAATTGTATAAATCCTGTAAAGAATAAATGGAAACGCTAGGGCGTGTCCATTTTTTTTGTTACAATGCAATTAAGCAAACAATTAGAGAGGCAGACATCATAATTAAAAAAGATGTGTTGGGATCATGACAAAAATTTTAGTAGTGGATGATGAAGCAGCAATTTCAACGTTATTGCAATATAACCTGGAAGAGAATAATTATGACGTCACAGTGGCAGAAGATGGCCAGACGGCTTATCAATTAGCCAGTCAACAGCAATTCGATGCTATTTTGCTAGATTTGATGTTACCAGGCATGGATGGCATGACGGTTTTGAAAACCTTACGTCAAGATAAGATTAGTACTCCAGTGATTTTGGTCACTGCTAAAGGGGATGAATTTGATCGGGTGTTTGGTCTAGAACTTGGAGCAGATGATTATATTACTAAGCCGTTTAGCCCAAGAGAAGTTATCGCGCGTTTAAAGGCGGTATTACGTCGTTCACAAGTTGATCATCAAGTCTCTGAAGAAGCGGATGTCATTAAGATTCAGGATCTGGTGATTGATGATAATAAAAAGGTTGTGACTAAGGCTGATAAAATTTTGACGTTGACGCCACGAGAATATGAATTATTGCTCTATTTTGCCCAACGTATTGGACGGGTCATTGATCGTGAAACGATTTTAACGGCGGTCTGGGGCTATGAATACACGGGTGAAAGCCGTATGGTCGACATGCATATTAGTAATTTACGGGAAAAAATTGAAGCCAACCCGAAGTCGCCGGTGCTCCTAAAAACGGTTCGTGGTTTCGGCTACACGATGGTGGTCTAACTGCGTAAAGATGACTTTACAATGATTTACATAACGATGACAGGTTTGTGCCTAGTTCTTTGACACAGCGTCGGTAGTATATAACTTGTAAACAAGGACTGGCACCCAAGAGCCACTACTACAACCAAGTTTACACTACATACGCTTCAATGAAGCCTTAGACAAGGGAGAATTACTCATGAACAAAGCAGTTGTCGGTGTTATCGGCGGTGTTGTCGTTATCGCAGCAGGTGTGGCATTGTATGCCAATTCAAATAAGAGCACAACCAAGCAAGACACACAAAAAACAGCCACTTCTAATCTCAGTGGTAAGGTGCTTGCCTTGGGATCGACGGCCTTGCAACCATTAGCAGAACAAGTTGCAACGTCATTCCAACAAAAAAATCCTGGTGTGACAGTGACAGTTCAAGGTGGTGGTTCAGGTGCTGGTTTGAGTCAAGTTGCTAGTGGCTCAGCACAAATCGGTAACTCGGACGTCTTTGCTGAAGAAAAGTCTGGTGTTGATGATTCTAAGTTGAAGGATCACAAAGTCGCAGTTGTTGGTATTGCACCAGTCGTGAACGCAGATGTCCAAGTGTCAAATTTGTCAAAGACACAATTGCGTGATATCTTCACTGGTAAGATTACGAACTGGAAAGAAGTGGGCGGTAAAGACGAAAAGATCGTTGTGGTTAACCGTGCGACTGGTTCAGGGACACGTGCCGTCTTTGAAAAGAACGTGTTGGATGGTCAAAACGCTGTTCAAGCAACAGAACAAGATTCTAACGGTACGGTTCAAAAGATTGTGTCAACCACACCAGGGGCTATTTCATACCTAGCCTTTGCTTACTTGGATGCTTCTGGTATCAAGGCACTTAACATTGATAAGGTAACGCCTGATACAAAGAATGTTGAAGACAATTCATGGCCAATTTGGGCATACGAACATATGTATACAAAGGGTGACGCGACAGGTGCCACTAAGGCATTCTTGGATTACTTCACAACTAAGGAAGTACAAAAGTCAATCGTACCAAAGCTTGGTTACATTGGTTTGACGGATATGAAAGTCACACGTGATGCGTCAGGTAAGGTTACAAAAAACTAATTTAAGTCGTTTTTCAAAGTCCGCGTCAGCGGGCTTTTTTGTTATGATAGAGATATTGGAGTAAGGTAATGTC
>NZ_CBDKZH010000032.1:11734-14634 GCF_965300815.1 Leuconostoc sp. | reverse complement strand
ATTCCAGTTAATATTTTACACTCTTTTAAAATATTATCAATAATATTATGTAATTATTTTTGTGATAAATAGCAAAAACTCGTATCAATACAGCCCTCAACAACTAAAAAAGCCATGCCGACTAGTCACAAAACTAGCCCACACGGCTCATACTTATTTCACGGCATAATGCGCAGCAGCAGCGCCAAGATTAAAGCGAGAAATCGTCACCTTTTCAAATCCGACTTGCAATAATCGTTGCCCTAACGTGCGATAATCCATGAATTGTTCGGTGGTCTCATCCAGGTACTTATACTCTTGATACTTCCCTTTAGCAAATAACTTCCCAAACATTGGCATTACCTGGCCAAAATACAATTGCCAGAATGGTTTCACCAATGGGTTATCCGGTTGTGACGTTTCTAAAATGACCAACTGACCGCCTGGCTTAAGGACACGATACATTTCCTGCAAACCCAGTACTGGATCAGGTAAGTTACGCAGACCAAAGCCAATCGTCACAATATCAAACGTATTATCGTCAAACGGCAAGGCCATCGCATCCCCTTGCACTAGCGTGATTTTATCAAAATAATCGCTGACGTCGACTTTCTTTTGCCCAACGGCCAACATTTCCTCACTAAAATCAAGGCCTGTCACATGGGCCGTCGGATCACTTTTTTCCGCCAAAGCTAACGCCCAGTCAGCGGTCCCAGTCGCCAGATCAATAATGTTGGCGCCTTCTGGAAAGGTCATCCGCGCCATCACCTTTTGGCGCCACAACTTGTGTGTGCCGAGTGAGATGATATTATTCATCTTGTCATATTCAGGGGCAATCGTATTAAAAAGTGCCCGCACATCGGTATTTTTTGGTGATTGTGTCATCAGTTTTTATGCGCAAGCTGTGTCACTCACGCCTTCTCCTCTTTTATTGTAACGCCGTTAATGTCTCAAGTTCCGCTGCGAACAAGCGTCGTTGCACCTTGCCACTCGCCGTAACATGCCAGGTATTGGCTTGGTAAAAACGTTGTGGCACTTTATAGTGGGCTAACTGTTCGCGACCAAAACGCCGCAATGTCGCTGTAGATAAATCAGTCCCCATCACAACCGCGACCGGCACTGCTCCCCATTTATCATCAGGAACCCCCACGACCACCATTTTTTCCAGCCCTGGCATGGTTGCATAGGCGGCTTCGACTTCATCAGGGAAAATATTTTCTCCACCAGAACTAATCATATCGCCCTCGCGTCCTTGAATATATAAAAAGCCGTCAACATCCAGATAACCAAAGTCTTCAGTGTTAAACCACCCTGCCTGCATATTCTTAGCCAGCAGTTCGGGTTGGTTTAAATAACCTGGGGTTAGGGTTGGTGATTTGAGCCAAACAGCCCCAGACGTTCCCGGTACTACTGGTTTCCCCGCTGCATCACGAATACTCAAACTAACGGGAAATAGTGGTTTCCCGACTGAGCCTAATTTTACTTGGGCATCAGCGGCATCCAACGCCACCACTTGTGACGCTGTTTCCGTCATACCATAGGATTGAATAATGGGAAGTTGATGCGCCGCTGCTTGTTGCAATGTGGCCGCATCTGTTGGCCCGCCACCAAGTAGTAGCGTTCTAAAGTGCGGATTATACGTCACGCCAGCTGGTAAATCCGCCAGTAATTGTTTAAGCATCACGGGGACAGCTGACATTGTGGTAATTGTATCATGAATCAGTAAGTCATTAATGTGATGCGGATCAAATTTCTCAACCAATACCACCCGCATGCCATAAATTAAACTTCGCATTAAAATGGCAAACCCACTAATATGGAAAATCGGCACCACGGCCAACCAAGCATCCTGACTGGTGAGCCCCAGATTAAGCGCACTACCCATCGCTGACATCCAATGATTATAATACGTCTGCATCACGCCTTTTGGCTGGCGCGTCGTGCCCGACGTGTACATCACGCTCGTCACAAATTCGTCAAGATACTCAGCAACTGGTGTCACCGGTTGTTCTGCTGGTAATTGCGAAAATTTAACTTGTTGGGCTACGTCTAATTCAGCTGTGTAGCCGTCATCGGTTAGTAATAACGAGACACCGGCATCCGCCAATTGGTAGTTAATTTCAGCAACAGACAAGCGCCGATTAATAAAAACAATGGTTTTGCCCAATTGTTGCAGGCCCATAATAACCAAATAACCTTGTAGACTATTGGTCATGATCACGGCCACGCGTGAATTGTCATCCCCTAATGCGGCGATCTGACCCGCGATTTTTTGTGCCGTTTGGGCCACTTCTTGAAATGTTAAGTGTTGTTGTCCAGCCGAAACAGCCACGCGGTTTGGGGTTAACCAGGCGCGTTTCACCAACCAATTTTCCATGTTTTAAACCTCTTTAATCACTATCTATCATACCACGCAGGCTTAAAATAACCTTGCATTTTTTAATTTACAGTTGTAGACTAATAGTATGATCAAACAAACACAAACAATGACAACAAGTGAATGGGAAATTATGCGCGTAATTTGGACGTTAGGAGAAGCGACCAGCCGCCAAATTATTCGCGTGATGGCACAGAAAACGGATTGGTCGCCTTCGACAATCAAAACGCTCATTTCGCGCTTACAAGCCAAAGGTTATTTAACCGATAATGGCGCTAGTCGCGACCGCTTGTATCTGCCAACGGTTGCGGAACACGAGGCCGTGACGGCAACTTTGCAGCGGACTATCCAGGCCATGTGCGCCATGTGCGTTGGTCACGCCTTGGCCGATGTGTTGGCCACCACGCCTTTGTCTCAAGACGACATCACGCGATTGCAGGCCGTCTTACAGGATAAATATGCCCAAGCACCCGACCACATTGCTTGTGATTGCTTACCACATCAAGAAGAGGAGAAGACACCCCATGAGAGATGAACATGAACA
>NZ_CBDKZH010000032.1:3841-11634 GCF_965300815.1 Leuconostoc sp. | reverse complement strand
ATCATCATATGCACATGTCAGATGATCCTGGCATGGCGCATATGGATATGACCGATATGGCCCGCCGCTTTTGGTGGTCTTTGGCGTTGATGGTACCCATTATTATCATTACGCCACTGATGGGTATGACTTTCCCCTTCACCTTGCAATTCCCAGGTGATACTTGGGTCACGGCTATTTTGGCCACGATCTTATATATCGTCGGCACAAAGCCCTTTTTTGTTGGGGCTAAAGCCGAGTTAAAAGCTAAAAGACCAGCAATGATGAGTTTGGTGAGTCTCAGTCTGCTCGTGACATTTTGGTACTCGATTTACGCCTTAGTGGTCAACACTTTTTGGCCAACGGCCCATGTAATGGACTTTTTCTGGGAATTTGCGACCCTGACCGTCATTATGCTGTTGGGTCACCGCATTGAAATGGCGGCCACAATGGAAGCTGGTGATGCCACTGCCAAGTTGCGCGCCTTATTGCCTAACACCGCACACGTGAAGCACGGAGATCATTTTATGGATATGCCGGTTTCAACATTGAAGCCAGACATGGTCGTGCAAGTCTTAGCCGGTGAAGCTTTTCCTGCCGATGGGGTTATTTTATCGGGTGAAAGTCAAGTCGATGAATCTCTCATGACTGGTGAAAGCCGTTTAATTGATAAAAAGCCCGGTGTCTCGGTTGTGGGTGGGACGATTAACGGTAATGGGACCCTGTTAGTAAAAGTGACTCACGTAGGTGCCCAATCATTTATCGGAAAACTCCAATCAACATTAGCCGCCTCACAAAGTGCCAAATCACGCGTTGAAACGATTGCTGATCAAGTGGCGAGTTATCTCTTTTGGGTTGCCCTCTTAATTGCCGGTCTAAGCTTAATGATTTGGACACCACTACACGGTTTGGGCTTTGCCATTAATATTGCCGTGACTGTATTAGTCATTGCCTGCCCACACGCGCTTGGCTTAGCGGTGCCTCTCGTTATTCAACGGACTAAAGCCATTGCCGCCACGCAAGGGATTTTAATTAAGAACCACAAAGCACTGAGTTCAGCTAACCACTTGACTTATGTCTTGATGGATAAAACGGGTACATTAACCACTGGTCAATTCAAAGTCATGCAAGTCGTGACCGATAACTTTGATCAAAAAGAAGCCTTGGGCATCATGGCAGCGCTTGATGCCCAATCAACGCACCCACTAGCCCAAGGGATTGTCAGCTATGCTAAGCAACAACAAGCACCAGTATTATTAGCCACTGATGTTGAAAACATGGCGGGCTACGGTATTGCTGGGATGGTGAATGACAAGCATTACCTACTCGTTTCAGAACGGTATTTGAAGGATCATCATATCCATTACACGCCGTTGGTTGCTGATGGCACAATTTCTTATTTGCTCCAACATGATCACGTCGTGGCGGCCGTCGCCCAAGGTGATGAAATTAAGGCCACTGCGCCAACATTTATTAACTATCTGAAGGCACAACATCTCATTCCAATTCTGGTGACCGGTGATAATGCCCAAGTGGCCCAAGCTGTTGCGGATCAACTGGGTATTACCGAAACCCACGCCCAAGTATCACCACAAGAAAAAATTGCCCTGGTCAAAGATTATCAAAAACAAGGTCAGGTTATGATGATTGGTGATGGGATTAACGACGCGCCGGCGTTGGCCCAAGCAGATTTGTCAGTTGCCATTGGCGCTGGAACACAAGTGGCGCAAGCAGCGGCGGACACCGTCTTAATTGCTAATCAACTCCCAACTATTATTGATTTTCTTAAGCTTGCTAAGCGCGCGGATCGCAAGCAAATTGAAAACCTTTGGTGGGGGGCTGGTTATAACATCATCGCCTTACCACTGGCTGCTGGGGCACTGGCAACCTTTGGTATCATGTTAAACCCAATGATCGGTGCGATTTTAATGTCGCTATCAACGGTTATTGTCGCTTTAAACGCGATGACGCTCAAAGCTTAAAAAAACAGCAACCCTATCGGTTGCTGTTTTTTTGTTGCGCATTTAAGGCACTGAGTTGTTGTTGCATTTCACCTAACATTTTGGTTTGTAATGCCTGAACTTCTAGCATATCTGGATAATCCGTTTGAATTAAACGATCAATCTTGGCATGTAACACCCGCATTTCTTCTTCGGTTTTCAAATTCACATGAAAATCGTTATCTGCATGTAATCGGTCATAATCTGACGACCGGTTTTGACTCATTAAAATTAACGGTGCTTGTAAAGCCGCCGTCATACTCAAAAAGAGATTCAATAAAATAAAGGGATAAGGATCAAAATTTGCGTGGAACACGTGCCAACCGTTCACCACAATCCAAACAACCATGGTGATAATCGCCATGATAATAAAGCCCCAACTACCACCAAATTTTGCAACCTTATCTGCCACCCGCTGCCCAAACGTATAAGTCTCGCGCTGGTGCTTCTTAACATTAATGACTTTAAAATTTTTATCCGTCAAAATATGGGTCAGCTTGTGTTTCATCTGACGATTCATCTGTTGATCAGCCAGCCGCATGGCATTAATGCGGGCCAAACGATACGGTAATAAATGGGCCAAACAAATAAACGCATCACCCTGATGCTCTGGAAAGTCTTGTTGAATGGCCCGCCGTAAATTCGGCTCTAATTCAGGCAGTAAAACACCGTCCACAAATGCTGTTGCCGCACCGTCTACTAAACAATGCTGGTCCCTATTTTTGTCAATCAATGCACCAGCCTCCAATCGCTGTTATTTGCCATCATTATAGCATTATTAGCCACATAAAAAGCCTTAAAGCACCTGCTTTAAGACCAGTTAGCCAATATAATTTAAACAAATAGGCTCATAATCAAGACCATCACAAGTCCCACAACCGCAATTACGGTTTCCAACACTGTCCAAATCAAGAGTGTTTGCTTTACATTCAAATCAAAGTACTCTTTAAACATCCAGAAGCCGGCGTCATTCACGTGCGAAGCAGCTAATGATCCTGCCCCAATCACCAAAACCATTAAGGCTGGGTTCACATGCGAGGCAACCATCAAGGGCTGAACTAAACCAGCTGCGGTCAAGGCAGCAACCGTTGCTGAGCCTAACGCGACACGCAGAATCACGGTAATAATCCAAGCTAACAGCAATGGTGAGATAGCTGAATGGATAAACAATTGTGAAATTTGACCAGAAATACCGCCATCAATCAAAATCTGTTTAAAGGCTGCGCCACCACCAATAATCAAAAGTAACATTGCAATGGATTTGATGGCTTCTTCAACTGTGGCCATCATGTCTGGTGTTTTACGCCCTTGATGCCAACCCATTGCCCACATCGCAAACACCAAAGAGATAATCATCGCTGCGACCGGATTACCAATCATGGTGATAAATGCTGCCATCCCCGTTGGGTTTTTAAAAGGTTGACCATCATTGTAAATAATCGTGTACGTTGTTGTGATTCCCATTAACAAAACGGGGAACAATGATGTCAACACAGAAATACCAAAGCTTGGTGTTTCTGACAACACAAATTGCTTTTCTTTACCAAAAGCGGTCAATTGTCGCTTAATCACAAAGGCATCTGGCGCAAATTTTTGGGCCAACTTAGTAAATAGTGGCCCAGCGATAATCGCCGCTGGTACCGCAACAATTAAGCCATAAACCAAAACCGTTCCAGGGTTGGCACCCAACGCACCAGAAATCGCCGTTGGGGCTGGATGCGGTGGCAAGAAACCATGGGTGACTGACAAAGCTGCTGCCATGGGAATACCAAGATAAAGCAAGGGTACGGCGGCTTCCAGCGCAATCGCAAAGACGATGGGAATCAACAAGACCATCCCAACTTCAAAGAAGAGCGCAATCCCAATAATAAAGGCCGCAATCATGATGGCCAGTTGGACACGTTGCTTACCAAATTTGTCAATTAACGTATGGGCAATCCGATAAGCCCCACCCGCATCAGCGACCAAACGGCCTAAAATAGCACCAAATCCAAAAACAATCGCCAACTCACCTAAAGATGAGCCAATCCCATTTTGAATTGACACGGGAATCTGTTGGAGTTTCATCCCCAATCCCAAGCCAACAACACTCGCCGTTAAAATCAACGCAATAAACGTATTGATTTTAAACTTAATAATGAGTAACAAGAGGAATAAAATTCCAAGGGCCAAGACAACGAAAGACATCATAATGCTTTCTCCATTCTATGTTCAACACTGTGCCAGAACTTATTTTGAATAACCGCAACCTGTTTTCAGTTGGTTTTCTGTATATTCATTACAAGGGTGTAAGTGCTTTTTATGTTATTGTAAACGCTTTCAACAAAATATATTCTATCACAGGCTGTTATAAAAAACTACTACCTCTGCTGACATTTAATACTTTGCTGATTTTACGGCCTTATTTAAGTGTAATTTAATGTAAAAGTGTATATTAGAATGTGTTGATAATTTTTCATCTAAAATTAAGGAGAATCACACATGCGTAAGTACATCGCAGAATTCCTCGGCACATTTATCCTAGTCGCCGTTGGAACTGGTAGCATTGTTTATTCAGCTGCTACAGCACCATCACCACTCACCATTGCCCTAGCCTTTGGCTTGGCATTAACTGGTGGTATTTATGCCTTTGCACAAATTTCAGGTGCCCACTTTAACCCAGCCGTTTCATTAGCAATGGCCATTCAAAAGCGTCTCTCATGGCTTGAATTTGTTGGTTATGTGATTGCGCAATTGCTTGGGGCTTTGGTTGCTTCACTTGCCGTTTACGGTGGTATCTCAGCCTACTTGAAGTCAGCTACTGTGACGCAAGCATTGTCAGGTCAAAAGATGACTGTGCAACAATTCGTTGACATTGCTGGTTTGGGACAAACAAACTTTGCCAATGGTCAAGCCTTGACAGCCTTCATGTTCGAATTAGTTTTGACTTTCTTATTCGTCCTTGTGATTTTGATTGTCACAAAGTCAGCTAGCGTACCAGCACCCCTTGTAATCGGTATCTTATTGGCAGCCTTCATTATTGTCGCATTGCCAATTACTGGTGGTGCCCTTAACCCAGCACGTGCTTTGTCACCCGTTATCTTTGTGAAGGGTAACGCGCTTGGTCACGTTTGGGTCTATGTTGTCGCTGATTTGCTTGGTGGTGTATTAGCAGCCTTTGCCGCTAACTACCTCAACAAAGATGTTGACGCAGCCGCTTAAATCAACAATATAAAAAGCAGCGCTTGATGCGCTGCTTTTTATATTGTGCGTAATTGTCTCGGGAAATCTGTCGGGATGGCCCCGCTAATCGTTGTCGTGCCACCATCAAAAGGTAATGGCACAGTGATAGTTGCTGCATGTAACATCATGCGCGTCGCGGATGTTTCTGGCTGATAAAGCGGATCCCCAATAATGGGATGACCAATGCTTGCCAGATGAACCCGTATTTGGTGCATCCGCCCAGTATCCAATTGCACCCGTAGCAATGAATTTTGATAAACAGTATGGCTTAGTGCCCAATAGGTTCTAGCGGGTTGGGACGCGATGCCATTGATGACCCGTCGGCGTTCATCGTGTGGATCAATACCAATCGGTGTGTTGATCTCACCCGCTGGCTTGTCCACTGCGCCCTGTACCCAAGCCAAATACGTCCGTTTAATCGCTTTTTGCGCGAGCAACCGATTGAGAATAGGCACAACCACAGGATTTTTCGCCACAATCACGGCACCCGATGTATCACGATCAATCCGATGCACCATATAAGGTCGTGCCGGTTGGCCTGCACTCATGAGATGACGTGCTTGGAAATCCACCGCCAAATAATTCAGCAACGTATCCGCTTCATGCGGTGCATGTGGATGCATTTTCATGCCGGCTGGCTTATCGACTACGACGAAATCATCATTTTCAAAAATAATCGGTACCGTTGCTTGTGCATTTGGCGTATAATGCGATTCACTAGTCCGAAAATCTACCGCATCAAATATTAATTCCAGTTGATCCTCTGCTTGAAACACATAATTAGTGGACACCGCTTGCCCATTGATGTGAATATGCTGCTTTTGTCGCAAAGCCCCACGTAACCGTTGCGGGATCAACCAAGCTTTTAAAGTGTCTTTTACTGACTGTCCAACGCGCACCGTCGGCACTGTCATGCGATAAATCCAAGTTGTCATGCCTGATTGTCCGTTTGTTGCGCTGCTTTGTCAGCCGCGACCAGATGATAGACAACTTTCCCACTATCATCTAATGATACATATAATAATTGCGTTTCCTCGGCATCAAAAAAGCCCAGATTGACCATATATTTTCCTTGGTGCGTCTCTAATCCTTGGAAAGCTTTTTTCATAATATGTTGAATCACGCCAACATTTTCAATTTGTTCATTAGCGGCTCGTACGGCCTCATGTAACGACTCACCATCATCTAAGTGTTGCTTGATGATCGTCACCTTGACGTAGGCTGGAAAACCATATAGTCGTGACTCTTGTTCATCGTCACGCGCAATGGCTGATACATAGCCTTGCTTTTCCCAGTAACGCAATTGGCGCGTTGATACGCCCGTCATCCGTGCCAGTTCACCAATTCGAAACTGTAAATTATCAAAGGTTGGTTTCTTAAATTTCCCGATATGCTTCGCATGAGATTCTTCAGTCATGATATTTGCCTCTAAGAGTATTATATTCTTGTCAACTTAGTTGTCAAATTTTTGCTGAAAGACGGCTTCCCATTGCGCCAAAATTGGCGTAATTTTAAAGTCTTCAACCCGTTGTAAACTTTTTTGGGCATAGGCTGCACGTTGGTCCACATCTTGTAACAAGGGTTCAATCGCAGTATATAATGCATCTACATCAGCATTGGGGGTTAAAATTCCATGCGCTCCTTCAGCTAATACTTCCGCAGAACCCGTATTACGCATCGCTGCAATTGGTAAACCAAAGCTCATCGCTTCGGCCAATACCAATGGTAGCCCTTCCCAGCGTGACGTCTGAACAAATAAACTTGCTTGACGATAGTGTTCACGCAAGGCATCATCTTTCAATGGTCCACGATAAATGATTTTATCTGCGACTTGATGTTGATCAATCAGTGCTTCAAATGTCGCCATATCCTCGGCTGAGCCACCACCAGCAATCGCTAATTGCCAATCGGCTGGTAATTTGTCAGCGAGTTTCACTGCAAAATCAATCCCTTTATGCTGAATCGCAATTCTTGCCGTGAAAGCGATCACTTTCTGATTTAGATCGGCTTGCCCACTGGGCGTAATCGTCAAGGGGTTCCAAATTTTGACTGTCCGGTTATAAGCAGAAAAACCTGCTAAATCAGAATCCGTTAACGCCACAATCACATCCAAAGCCCGTAATCCCGCATTAAATTCATCCTGCATCGCCGCGTAATATTGCGTTTGATAGGTTGTCACATTATTGTGCATCCAACCAATCAATTGGGTATTAGGCAACGTTAATTGTGCCGCAAAGCTCGATAATAAGCCCCCTGCCAAAATTACAACATCAAACTGGCGCGCAACCGTTTCAAATTCACGAATTTGTTGCGCAAAACGTTCAAAAGGTTGCGCATCATTATCTAAGGTTACCGGCGTCTCACTCACTAATAACGGCGCCGCCAACGTATAAAAAGGTGTCATATCAGAAAAACTGTAATAGGTGACATCGTGGGTTGCTGCTAGGGCATTCCCCACAACGGTTGTTGCCCGCTTCATGCCACCCAAACCAATATTTTCTAAACCAATTAAAATCTTCATCCTATGCCTCCCAATTAACATCATTTCTATTGTATCAAAAAAAGCCCGTTGCGTTATCGTATCGCAATCCG
>NZ_CBDKZH010000032.1:0-3741 GCF_965300815.1 Leuconostoc sp. | reverse complement strand
AAAGCCGTCTGGCGTGTAGAAGCGCAGCAGGTTCTTCTGGTTAAGACTATCTGACATATCTAATTTTTCGTTAACCGCTGCTTGAATACTGTCCAACGTTTTCTGCAATTCTGGCGTTGGTTCTGTAATCATTTGGTTAGTCTGCACATTCCAGTAACGCCCAGAAAGACTCGCATACTGTGGCGTGATCCAATCTTTGTTTCTAAACGCCACAATTTGTTCATGCTGTTTACTCAATAAGTCTTGGCCAAATTGAATATAACGCTGCGTCGTAATGCCGAGTAAATGCTCAAGCGTTGGCGCCACATCGATTTCACCACCAAAGGTATGATCAATATAACCATCCGTCATGCCTGGCACATGGATCATAAATGGCACACGCTGTAAGTTCGCGTTGTCCAAGTCACTCCATTGGCTTTCATCTTTGCCCAAAATTGGCGCTAAATATTTCGCATCCGTGTTCGAGATACCATAATGATCCCCATACAAAACAACTGCAGTATTGTCATACAAGCCTGATTTTTTCAGATAATCAAAGAATTCTTTCACTGACTGGTCTAAATAGTGATTCGTGATAAAGTAGTTATCGACAATTTTAGACCCACTATTGGTCGTGATAAAGTTAGGATCTTGATCTTCTTTATCTAACGTGAACGGCGTGTGGTTCGTCACGGTGAGGTATTTCGCATAAAATGGTTGCTGTAACTGTTCCAAATAAGGAATCGACTCTTGGAACAACAGTTTATCTTTCAGACCCCAGGTTGTGGCCTTTTGTCCCGTCAAATCGAAATAGTCACCCGAGACCCAGTTTTGATAACCCATATGCTTATAAACATTGTTACGATTCCAGAAAGTGCCAATGTTACCATGGAAAACCGCACTTGAATAGTTCGCTCGCTGGTTCAAAATTGCTGGCATCGCTTGGAACGTCTGGTCATTGCCAAGCTTTGAGAACAATGACCCTTGCGGCAACCCAAACGTCGACGTCTCTAACATATTTTCCGCATCGGAGGTCTTACCCTGCCCCACTTCGTTAAAGAAATTATCAAAGGCCAAGGTACTTTGACTGTGATACAGACTATTCAAAAACGGCGTCACTTCTTGCCCGTTAATCTTTCGATCAATTGACATTTGCTGGAAACTTTCCAAGTGAATGACAATCACGTTTTTGCCTTTAGCACGCCCAAAGAATTGCGGATTGAGGGCCGCATAGTGTTTATTTACATAATTTTTAACTTGCGTAAATTCGGACGGTGTGGCACTTTTGCGCACTTGACTCGTTTGATAAGTATTAATGGCATCATAAATCGTAAACGGTCCTAGACCCAGATATTTAACCATGTACTCCCGATCAAATTGGCGGGTTAACAGTTGTGGCCGATCAATATCGGATAAAAACAAATTGGCCATGAGCACAAACACCCCAACTGTTAGCCATTTAAAGGGTTGAAAACGCGGTAATGGTCGTGGATCCAACTTGATTTTCCGTGCCAATATTAAGCCAAGCAACACCAAAATATCTAACCAAAATAAGATATCATGGAAGCCAAAGGCAATCGCCCCCGCTGCTTTGCCACCTTGGTTGACCGTACTATAGCCGAGCATGGTATTGATGGACATGAAATCCGAGAATTCTCGAAAATACACCACATTCAGATACAGCAATAGCGTTAAGACCGTATCTAAAATTAACAACGTGCCGTAATAGAGCTGCTTGGGTTTAATAAATAACGTCAAGCTGAATAAAATCATTGTAAATCCAATTGGATTCACTAACATTAACAACACCTGTAACGGATCTTGGACATGTAACCATTCAAAGTCAACACCGTAGGCTAAAATAGTCTTTAAGGTAAACAGCGTCAGGACCCAGGCAAAAAATCCGCGGCGCGTATTGAGTTGTCGCAACCAATTTTTTGGCGCTAATGTCGTCTGCCAGAACTGTTTCAAGCTTTTCTTTACACGATTTTTCATAATCTCCATTATACCAATAAAGCGATACACCTTGCGTTAAAACTTGTTATAATACTCGTATGACAATAGAAATCAAACATCAAATTGGGCTAGGTCCCATCCATGACGACGCCCTGACCATTCGCACAATCGTTTTTGTGGCCGAACAAGGCGTCCCAATGCAACTTGAGCTAGATGATCCAGCCATTGAAGCAACGGCCTTGCACATTGTGGCTTATGTTGACGGTAAATTGGCTGGTACGGCCCGCGTTTTTGAAGAGCAACCTGGGGTTTGGCATGTCCAACGCGTGGCAACCCTTTATCCAATGCGCGGTCAAGGCATCGGACGCCAATTATTCGCCTACATCGAAAAATTAGCCCCAGGTTACCATATCCAAGCCCTTGAACTAGGGGCACAAGTTCAAGCAAAAGGCTTCTACGAAAACTTAGGTTTCCAAGCTTTTGGCGATGAATTCTACGAGGCAGACATTTTACATATCAACATGAAAAAAGAATTGGTGTAAATCAATTCTTTTTTTCGTAGGCCACTTCGACCTGAATCTTGTACGGTTGTTGGACAGCGAGCAACGCCGTGCGCGTCGCAACATGTCCCATGCCCCCAGTAATCACGACGGATGACAGCGCTAATCGATAGGTCATCATGGCCTGATGTGTAGGTGTCATACCAACCATGACCAGTGTGCCAAGTTCACGCGCTTGTAATTGGTTAATGCCACCCATAATTTTGATGTCACCACCGACTTCAACCATATCAAAATAGGGTAAAAGCGTGCCTGGGTGATTCGCAAAAATCACATCATGCTGTAAAATAATTTGCCGTTGTGCCTGTTCACCAAGATGACCATAATCTTGTTTCATCAGCCCGAGTTGCATCAACGCCGTGGCTAATTGCGTGATATTGTCTTGCTGCGTGGCATTGACCGTCACTTCACCCATCATCACGTTTTGCCGTTGATACAGCCCATTAGCGGGTACAATAACTTCATGCACAGCCACTTTTTCTTCCTCAAGCTGCGGGCCGCCTAACACTTTCTCAATTTTTGGCGAAATATCCCATTTGACTACAGTATTTGTAAAATAGTAAATAATATTTAAAACGACAAAATAAGCCAAGATAACAAAAACAATGGCAATCATTGCCCCGCGTAGCCAACGCCCATTGGCCAAAAAACGATAGGCAATATATAACACATACCAGACGCCGATAGCACTAACAGCCGTATAAATCCGATTTTTTGTTTTAGAATTCGTTGAAAAATAGCCCAAATAGCTATTCACTAAATCAAGTAACGTAAACACTTATTGGCCACCTCCTGTCGGCGTTGTCTCAGGAATCGTTGCACTCACCGCTTTGTCTGCTGGTACCTGAGACGTTGAACTACTGACAGCTGACGACGAGGCCGGCGTACTATTTGCCGAAACGTCAGCTTGTTGCGACGATGATGAGGATGATGCTGGCAACGACGACGTCACAGCCGAAGAGGATATCACGTTAGTTGACGATAATGACGTACTGCTAGGAACCGATTCAGTCACATGTGATGAACTCGTCACCGATGACACCACACTTGTTTGTCGTGGTGCAACTTGGCCACCCTCTTTGGTACCAGTTGCAACATTGACAGCAAGATTCCCCGCACTAATCGCAATAATCAGTGACACAATTGCCGCCGGCGTTAAAAAAGGCGGTGTCCGATATTTCTTAGTCATAATTCCCCCAAGAGCCTTACTAAAAGCTGCTGATATCAATACATGTCACGCTATCTC
>NZ_CBDKZH010000031.1:0-14758 GCF_965300815.1 Leuconostoc sp. | reverse complement strand
CAATTCTATCTTATCTGATTATATTACAGCGTACGTTAATATAGTAGCCCAATGTTATGTTTTGTGGCAAAAAATTAATTTAATTCTTTTAAAACACTAATTGCCGATAAGGCATACAATGGTGCCGTTTCGGCACGTAAAATGCGTGGCCCTAGCCCTGCTGGTTTAAACCCATGTGCACTTAAGGCCGCCACTTCATCAGCTGTGAGGCCGCCTTCAGGCCCAAATACCAGGGCCAGTGACGCCTCCGCTGGTAAGGGCTTGACGACTTGAACAAGCGTCCCCACTTCGCCCTCACGCGCAGATTCTTCCCAAGCGACTATCCCAGCTTTCTTGGGTAACGACAAGACTTCTGACCACGATAAAAAATCAATGGTCGGAATCATCAAACGATGCGACTGTTCTGCTGCTGCTTGCGCAATTTTTTCTAAACGCATCGCTTTTTTAAGCTGTTGTTTCCGCCAATCAGCCACTGTGCGTGTCATCGTTGTAAAAATAATGCGATGCACACCAAGTTCCGTGGCTTTTTGAACAAACCAATCAGACCGATCATTTTTTAACGGCGACACGATTACCGTGACCTGAACTGGCAATTCTACATTTTCCGTTAACCGCGAGACCACTTTTAGGGTCATCTCCGTTGGTGTAATCGCTACGACTTCACCAACGACCACCTCTTGATCTTGACTGACAAACTCTGCTTGCGAGCCGACGCGTGCACGCAAAACCTTACCAAAATGCTTAAAAACATCTTGCTCAGCTGTGAGGACAATGTCATCAGCGATTGGTTGCTTAAGAAAATAACGTTGCATTACTCCGTTTCCTCTCGTTTTGCAATATAACTATGCCATTCACCCATCTGTGCTTTTTGCACCACATGATAGCCATGTGATACCAGTTGCTGTTCAATTTCTGGGGCAATCGCGTCATAGATCCCAGATACCAAGAAATAACCGTTTGGCTTCAGGAGTGGGATTGTTTGTGGAATGAGACGCGCAATGACATCGGCCAAAATATTAGCAACAATTAAATCAACTGGCGCAACGGTCACATCCGCTAATAAATCGCTGGCTACGACAGGAATATCTGCGGCTACTGGGTTTAACGCCAAGTTTTCTTTCGCTACAGCCACTGCCATATCGTCAATATCCGTGGCTAAAATTGGGCCAACGCCTAATTGTCTGGCCGCAACGGCCAAAACACCGGACCCCGTTCCCACATCAATCATCGACTCACCACCACGTACAACTGTTTCAAGGGCTTGCATCATCAACTGCGTTGTCTCATGTGTGCCAGTCCCAAAAGCTAGTTTAGGATCCATCACGATTGGTTTTTCATCAGCCTGCTGTGGTTCAAACGGCTCCCAAGATGGCACAACTGTCAAATGTCGTGTAATCCGTTGCGCATGATAGTATTGTTTCCAATTATTTTCCCAATCAGACTGGGCAATCCCGTTCACAGTCATTGTAGCCGGTGCCGCCTGGATTCCAAAATGCGCCAATTCATCTAGGTCTGCACGAATGGCAGCTAAGACTTTGGGGAATTGCTCATCATCAGCAAAATAGGCAATGACTTGTACCTCAGCCGTGTCTTCAATTTGAACACCTTCCGCGCCAACCCGTAACAAAATATCTGATACCGCTTCGATTGCTTCAGATTGTGTTGTAATTTGCACTGCTTGCCAGTTCATCCTATTTCCTCATGTCTAATCACCGCTTTACCAATCATGTGGCCAGCTTCAACCATGGCTGTTGCTTGGCGCAGATTTTCAACGGTTAAGCCCTCAAATGTTGTCGTGAGTGTCGATTGTATGATATGTTGATCAATTAAGTTGGCGACCGTATTCAAAGCCTCACCTTGTGATGCCATATCGACACCATAGTTGCCCTTGGCAAACATAAAGATCCAGCTAAATTGGGCCCCAATATTTTTCAATGGCCCCATATCAATTGGTCCAGTTGTTTCAACGATGCTGGCAATGCGACCAAATGGGCGAATTGTTGTCAAGACCAATGGCCAATACGTATTGGTATCTTGCAAAATCGCAATACTATCGACTTGTTCATGTTGAATTTTGATCAATTGCGCTTTGATATCTTGCTGATAATCTAAGATATAATCAGCGCCTAGTTGCTTCACCCATTCTACTGATTCTAAGCGCGAAGCAGTCGTAATCACCGTCATACCTAAATATTTTGCCAGTTGAATGAGCATCGAACCGACACCACCCGCACCATTTAAAATTAAAATACTCTTGCCGGCAGCGGTTTCGGCTGTTATATCGTATCCAAAAGCATCGTGTAAAATTTCCACTGCTGTAATGGCAGTTAAAGGCACCGCAGCGGCTTCTGCTGGCGTCAAAGCACGGGGCGCATGTCCCACTAAACGGGCATCGACAACTTGATAATCCGCATGCGCACCTTGTTGCCGTTGTGCGCCAGCATAATAAACTTTATCCCCAACAGCAAAATTTGATACTTCAGCGCCAGTTGCGACCACCTCACCCATTGCATCAAAACCAAGAATGCGAAAAACCCCAGTGTCTTGATAACTTTGGCGCATCTTACTGTCAACTGGATTGAGCCCACTGGCAGCGACTTTAACCAACAATTCATGCGCTGCTGGCCGTGGGCGAGCGACCTTTTAAGCCAGAAAGACATTAGGATCTTCAACAGGTAAGGCTTGGTCAAAACCAACCGCCCACATCTTATCTTGCCCAAAAGGCCATAATTGTTTGAAAGTATCAAGTAATGACATTTAAGACTCCTATTCTGCTAATCCCGTATTTAAAATATTATTGAGTGTTTCCTTTGATACTTGGTAGTCGCCATGTAACCAGCGGCCGGTATAAAGTAAGGTCATTTTAGCTTGAATTGGCTTAGCTGTTGGCAACTGATTTTGTAACACATTTTGCCAATTATCCGACACCATGGCATAAGCAACGAGTCTGAGCTGTGGCTCAGATAATTTGTGCACGTCATCAGCCTTTTTATTCAACTCACCATCGACGTAATCTCGTACTTTCTTTTGTGCCGCTGGAAGATCAATTGGCACAACCGTATAAGACACGGTCGCATTATGGTAACGATCAAAAGTAATCTGATTAATGCGGTAGTGGCGATCGTGTTGTAGCGTTGCCAAATAATGGCGTGATAACGCTGCCATCACTTCTGATTTGTGATAGGTTTTCCCATCAAAGTCCACTTGGTCAGCCACAGCATCCCCATGATTAAGCGCTTGTTGGATACTCGTCGTAATTTCCTTTTGCCAAGCGGCCGGGGTTAAATGCACGACATCTTTCACATTTGGCGCAGATGCCTGCCCTGTTAAACCAAATGATAACGCGGTTGTTGCTTCTTTTTTGGCTAACTTTTGGCGCGTTGCCTGACTGACACCATCATAGTTAAAACCAATCCGTGCGATGGCAAAACCAACAACGCCAAGCATCACCAAGACTGAAACCGTCACAATGATCACACGGTAACGTTGCACAAAGGTCTTTTGTGCCCCACCCCAATATTTGGCCATCCGTGATTTTGGGTAATCCTTAGTTTCCTCGGGCATATTGTGTATCATCCTCCGTCTTCAACACTGCCATAAAGGCTTCTTGTGGGACGTCGACTGTCCCAACGGACTTCATACGTGCCTTACCACGCTTTTGCTTATCCAACAATTTAGCACGACGATCAGGATCACCTGTATGAATCTTGGCCGTCACGTCCTTACGGTAGGCCTTAATATTCGTTCGTGCCAAAATCTTTGCGCCAATCGCTGCTTGTACGGGAATTTCGAAGTTTTGTCGTGGAATAATTTCTTTCAACTTTGACGTGATAATACGACCACGTTCAGCAGCAAAATCACGATGCACAATGAAACTCAATGCATCGACTTTTTCAGAATTCAACAAAATATCAATCTTGACCAAGTCAGATGGGCGATAACCAGAAATTTCATAATCTAGTGAGGCATAGCCACGTGTACTTGATTTTAATTTGTCAAAGAAATTGAAAATAATTTCTGACAACGGCATCTTATATTTGACATTAACACGTGACGCATCCAAATATTCCATCGTTTCAAATTCACCACGCTTACGTTGTGCCAATTCCATGACGGCGCCAACATATTCGTTGGGCACCATAATTTGAGCATCAACATAGGGTTCTTCAATCACCTTTACCTTAGATGGCTCCGGCATTTCTGATGGGTTTTCAATTTCTAATTCTTCGCCATCGTTGGTCAACACACGGTAAGTAACCGAAGGTGCTGTCGTCACAAGATCCAAATCAAATTCACGTTCTAGTCGTTCCTGAATCACATCCATGTGCAACAACCCGAGGAACCCAACACGGTAACCAAAGCCCAAGGCTTGTGATGTTTCCGGTTCAAATGTCAACGCCGCGTCGTTTAACTGCAACTTTTCTAACGCATCACGCAAATCCGTATATTTGGCATTATCAGATGGGTATAGTCCTGAATAAACCATTGGTGTCATCGGCTTATAACCGGCCAACGGTTCAGAGGCAGGATTCGCCACACTGGTAATCGTATCACCAGAATGCGTCGTATGAATGTCTTTGATAGAAGCCGTCAAATAACCAACATCACCAGCCATCAAATAATCACGCTTTTGCGCATTTGGTGACATCACGCCGACTTCATTGACTTCATACTCGGCACCAGTGTTCATCATGCGAATTTTATCACCAGGCTTCACAATCCCTTCACGCACACGCATGTTGACCACAACACCACGGTATGGGTCATAAGCCGAGTCAAAAATCAAGGCCCGTAATGGTGCTTCCAAATCCCCTGTTGGTGCAGGCAAATCCGTAACAATCTTTTCCAGCAATTCTGGAATGCCAATCCCTTTTTTAGCAGAAGCTAACACGGATTCTGAAGCATCAATCCCAATCACATCTTCAATCTCAGCACGAACCTTTTCCGGATCAGCGGCTGGGAGATCAATTTTATTAATGACCGGCAAAATTTCCAAGCCGTTATCTAAGGCCAAATAAACATTGGCTAACGTTTGTGCTTCCACGCCTTGTGAGGCATCAACGACTAAAATGGCCCCTTCGGCGGCAGCCAAAGAACGTGACACTTCATAAGAAAAGTCAACGTGACCAGGTGTGTCAATCAAGTGGAAAATATAAGTTTCACCATCTTTGGCATCATACTGCACTTCGACGGCATTTAGCTTAATGGTAATCCCACGTTCACGTTCCAAATCCATTGTATCCAACAATTGATTTTGCATGTCACGTTCTGCCACCGTATGGGTATGTTCCAAAATACGGTCGGCAATCGTCGACTTCCCGTGATCAATATGTGCCACAATGGAAAAATTACGGATATGTTTTTGTCTCTTTTTAAGTTGTTCTAAATTAATTTCTGTCATGTTTATATTGCGTGAAAAACGCGCTTTCTTTCAATTATTCTATCCTATTCATTTTATCATGAAACCGATAAAAAAAGCGTGATGGCATGCTATTTCTAACATAACACCACACACCTTTTTAGATTGTTCGACGCAACGCTTGAATAAAGACGGTGCTAATAATTAAGATTGAGCCAATCATGTCCGCCACGCCAAATGCGATATGGAAAATCAGGATGCTTAATATCGTCCCCATCAACGGTTCCAGGGCACCTAATGTGCTGGCCACCGTTGGTTTAATCCAAGCCAAGCTCTGAATAAACACGACATAAGCAAACGCTGTCCCAATCAGAATTGAAAAGCTAAGCAGCCCAATGACTGGTAAACGCCAATCTGGCGCGTCAACCCAAACCGGATTCACAAAATTAATCCCAATGCCACTAATCGCCATCGCCCAGGCACTCACCGTGACTGCGCCAAATTTTGTAATCAGTTGATGCGGCAATAACGTATAAAAGACTGCGCCAACACCAGCTAGCAACCCCCAAACTAATGCGGGGGTCGACATTGCCAGGGTGCCAATTTGACCATGTGTGGCAATTAAGACCGTGCCGACAACTGCAAAAATAATGGCGATAACGTCTTGTCGGGCTGGCAGTTGCCAATGTCGAATCGCCAAGAAAATGGCAATCATAATCGGATTCGTAAATTGTAATACCGTTGCGGTAGCGGCATTCCCCGCTTCAATCGCCATAATATACGTGTATTGGACAAATAACATGCCCAAAAACGAGAATACTAACAAATGGCCGGCATCTCGCCAGCGCTTAAACGGCGCAAAAATTTGATTCCCCTGTTTCAAGTAGGCCCAAACGAGCAAGACCGCGCCTGCCACTATCAATCGAAAGGTGGCAAACCAACGCGCATTGACGCCCTGCGCAAATAGCATGTCAACTACGACACTATTAATTCCCCACAACAGTGGCCCAAGGATTGCAAACAGCAAGCCTTTTGTTCTATTCGTCATCTCTTCTCCAGTATGTGTTGTCCCCTCATTTTTAGGTAACAAAATGAAAAAAGTTTAGCAAATTGCCAAACTTAATGTGTTAGGACGTGATTAAAATTTTACGACACTCGGACTATGATTAAAATCAGCCGCCGACAAAATGGTCATCACCGTTAACATTTGTTCATCGCTCACCAATTTGGGTGCGCCATGGGTAAGTGTGTCAAAGATACTGTCATAAATGCGCCCATAATCCCCTGGGATACTTGGGATCTGCTTCTCAATGCGATCGCCGCTTTGATTCACATAAATCAGTTGCCCATAATTTTGTGGCGCATCAAGACCAAATCCTGGTGTACCTGGCATCACGCCGGCTTTTAAATCATTTTCCTGTTCATCAACATTATACTTGATAAACGTGCCTTTTGTTCCACGTAATTGCCACTTTGGGTGTTGTACCATCGCTAATTCGGTGGTTTGTACCGTCGCTTTTACGGCATCCTCATAGAATAAATTCACTTCAATTTGATCATCGACGTCTGCCCCTAATTCACGCGTTGCTCGTAAATCATAGGTCGCAGCTTGTGGTGCCCCGAGTAAACTCACCACTTGATCGACTAAATGGACCCCGTGACCAAAGAGTGACCCATCAATCGTAGGGCCTGAGACCACCCCGTCTGAAGGTCGATAATGGTCCATGTGCACTTCCAACTCCACCAAACGTCCCAAATAACCATGATTCAAAATATGTTGTACGGTTAAAAAATCACTGTCATAGCGTCGTGATTGATAAGGCATCAAAAACAACTGTTGTTCACGTGCCAGTTGGACTAATGTTTGTGCCTCAGCGAGATTAGCTGCCATTGGCTTATCAACGAGCACGTTCTTGCCAGCGGCTAACAACTGCTTGGCAACAGTGAAATGACTGCTAGATGGCGTGACGACCACCACTAAATCAATCGTGTCGTCGTCCAAAATATCTTGTATATCGGTTGAAAAAATCGTCCCAGTTGCTTCCCAGTAAGCTTGATCAGCCGGCCGTTTGCCAAGTGTTGGCGTCACAACACGACCAACGCGGAATTTATCCAAACGTAACTTTAAATACGGTAAATGGTAACGATTCGTACTTTTACCAAAACCAACATAAGCAATATTTAACATGTTATTGTCGCCTCTATCTTTCAGTCTATTGCGGCAGCTCAATTACTTGATAACGATTTTTTCTAAATCACCCAATCCTGAAATCAAGCGGTTAATTAAGTGCAGTTGTGCATAGCGGTTATTTTTAACGGCTTCATCGTCAACATTGACCATTGTCTCGTCAAAGTAGGCCGCAATTGGGGCTTGTAAGTTGGCCAATGCTTGGTAAACAGCTTCACTGCCCGCCATCACTAGCGTGTGCAAATCAAGTGATTGCGTTGCCGCATACAACGCCACTTCAGCTTCATTTTCAAACAAAGCAGGATCAACTGTCGCATCCGTGTCATACTTCACAGCCAAGCGTGACACACGTGTCAATGACGCAACGACATCACGGAAGTTCGCATCATCAGCATGTTGGGCCAGTGTTTGTACACGTTGTGCCACGTACACAACATCCAAGTTCACGACATTAGCAGTACCGGCTGCCACAAGATCTTGACGTATGCCAGCATCAAGGGCTAACTTGCGGACACGATCTAAAATAAAGGCACGGATAGCGGCAGTATCAGCATGACTTGATACCTCACCTGTTTTGTCAATAAAGCTTTCAAGCAATGGCGCTAACGCAATTCGCCACTGCTTGGCTTGTAACGTACGGACAATCCCTGTCGCTGCACGTCGCAAACCATAAGGGTCATTTGACCCTGATGGGACAAGATCGGCCGCAAAGAATGTCACCAAGGTATCTAATTTATCAGCAATCGCTAAGACAGCACCAATATCTGATTGGGCTACTTCACCGGCAGCAGACGTTGGCATGTAATGTTCGCGTACGGCAGTTGCAACTGCAGTGTTTTCACCGAACAATTGCGCATAGTGTTCACCCATAATACCTTGCAATTCGTCAAACTCGCCGACCATGCCCGTCATCAAATCAAACTTATAAATGTCAGCTGCACGTGCCAAATCAGCTTTCTTCGTCTCATCGAAACCTAATCGATCCGCTAATTCAGCTGCCAAAAGGCCGACACGTTGCATATGTTCGTAAACTGTCCCGATCTTTTCATGGAACACCAATTTTTCAACTTTTGCCATATAATCTGCAATCGTCTTTTGTTGGTCTTCATGATAGAAAAATTCAGCATCTTCCAAACGTGCCACCAGCACCTTTTCGTTACCAGCAATCACGTTACGCAAATGTTCATCATTCCCATTACGAACTGATAGGAAATGTGGCAAGAGTTGACCTGATTGATCGGTCACATAAAAGAAACGTTGGTGTTCACGCATTGAGGTCATCAACACATCATCTGGTACGGCCAAATACTTTTCATCAAAGCTACCCGCAAAGGCCGTTGGCCATTCCACAATGTTGTTGACTTCTTCCAATAAGTCTTGTGACTTGTCAGAATTAAGTTGCAACACCCAGCCATTTTCTTTCGCAATGGCTGCCAACTGTTGGCTGATTGTTGCGCGACGTTCGTCGGCATCAACCAACACATGCGCAGCTCTTAACGTTTCCACATAATCCTCAGCCGTTGGGATCGTCACTTGTTCGTCTGACAAGAAACGATGACCCCGCGTGATCCGGTCTGTTTGAACATCTAAAATACTGAAATCCAGCACCTTGTCATCCAATAAGGCGACCAACCAACGAATTGGGCGCACATATAAGAAGGCATTGTTGGCCCACTTCATGTACGTTGAGAACTTCATTTGTGCGACAACTTCATCGCCAATTTGCGCTAAAATTTCTGCCGCTGGCACACCAGGCGTTGTCTTTGTTAGCCAGACATAGCCATCACGTTCTTCAAAGTCTTCCGGCGTTGCCCCTTGGCCGCGCGCAAAACCTTGGGCCGCCTTTGTCCAGTTGCCTTGCTCATCTTTTGCACGGTCAATTGAAGGGCCACGTTTTTCTTCTGACATAGTATCTGATTCAGCAGCGACATCCAATTATTGTACGGCTATACGACGAGGCGTTGAATAAGCCTTAATTTCCCCTACAGCTAAGCGATGTTCGGCTAAAAAGGCTGCTGTCCGCGTTACCAGTTGCGCTTCTGATGGGGTGACCAAATGCGCCGGCACTTCTTCCAATCCAATTTCTAGTAAAAATGTTGACATCTTGATTTCTCCAATTTTAGTTTGTAACCCACATCAACCTGACGAATAACCGTCAAGTCTATTGCGATCCGTTAGACTGTTTCATCCACCGTGTATTTACTATTTTCACCCAGATACTTTTCCCGCAAGGCTTCGTCTTTCAACAAAGGGAAGCCTAACTTAGCCCGTTCTTCGATGAAAACCTTTGATACTTGGCGTGCCATTGTTCGAATCCGGTGAAGGTACCCTGCACGCTCCGTCACAGACACAGTACCACGGGCATCCAATAAATTAAAGGTATGTGATGACTTCAAAATGTAGTCTTAGGCTGGGTGCACTAAGCCAAGGCCCAACAAACGTGTCGCTTCGGCTTCATATTCGTCAAAATGACGCAAGAGCATGTCTTGATCTGACGCTTCAAAGGCGTAAGTTGAATGTTCAAATTCAGGTTCCTTGAAAATATCACCATAAAGGACACCGTTGCCCCATTCTAAATCATAAACAGTTGGGACATCTTGAATATAAGAAGCCAAACGTTCCAAACCATACGTTACTTCAGCCGTGACAGAATCGACTTCAATCCCACCAACTTGTTGGAAATACGTAAATTGCGTGACTTCCATGCCGTCAAGCCAAACTTCCCAACCAATACCAGCCGCACCCATTGAAGGGTTTTCCCAATTGTCTTCAACGAAACGAATATCATGTTCTAGTGGCTTAATACCCAAGGCTTCCAATGAACCCAAGTAAAGCTCTTGGATATTAACAGGACTAGGCTTCATCACCACTTGGAATTGGTGGTGTTGGAACAAACGGTTGGGGTTATCCCCATAACGGCCATCGGCTGGTCGGCGAGAAGGTTGAACATAAGCTGCGTTCCAAGGTTCTGGTCCATTAGCGCGCAGGAATGTGTAAGGGGATTGGGTACCGGCCCCCACTTCATTATCGTAGGCTTGCATCAGGTTTGCACCTTGCTTCGCCCAGTATTGTTGCAACGTTAAAATAATATCTTGCATTGATAATTTATTTGTCATGTTTTACTCCTTATTTTTGACGCCCTGACGGCTACTTATTCGCACCATCCAGTTAGGCAAATTGTAACGTGGTGGCTGGCACATTGAAATGAAATCGTTTCAAATTATACAGCATAATTTTTCCAACCAATGTGCGTAATTTATCGGCTGGATAATCATAAGGGACTTGAATTGACCCTTTACCCATTTGCAGGTGCTCAGCAGTTAAAAAATCTTGATAGGTCTCATTAAATTCTGGCAACACGTAGATGCCCAACCAATTTTTTTGTGCCATTACAAAGAGCAGTGTTTCGGTTGCTTTTTTCCCTTCCACCGGATAAAAACCTGGCATGGCATAGGCAACCCGTTCCGTAATGTCTGGATAAATCTCATGGACAAACTGACGCACGCGTTGCAACTGCGCCAAGTGTTGTTCAGGGATATCGGGATCATCAAAATAAGCTTCAAATTCTCTTGCTGGTGTCATCACAATCTGTCCTTTCTGCACCCAAACAAAAAACGTCCCGATGCCAAAATCATTTGACATCAGG
This sequence comes from Leuconostoc sp., assembly GCF_965300815.1. Lineage (NCBI taxonomy): Bacteria > Bacillati > Bacillota > Bacilli > Lactobacillales > Lactobacillaceae > Leuconostoc > Leuconostoc sp. The sequence goes on along the minus strand of NZ_CBDKZH010000031.1, from coordinate 3,565 downwards.
ACGCTTGCGCGCGGTTCCACCTGATTTCCTGCCGAAGCAGACACTCGAAGCGTTGATGCCCTCAACCATCGCCACATGATCTCATCGTTTACCAACGTTATTATCTCTTATTATGCCTTGTCATGCACAAAACGTCAAGCCCTACCCACGATATGATTGTATGATTTGATTAACGACCAAATTACATAATGCCATCGTCGGCGCAATGACATACACTGCGCGCAATTGATGATCTGGCGTCTGCCACTCCAAATAACTCATCGCGTCTGGTTGCGTTGCAGTTGGTGACTGGTAAGTCCCATCGTAGCGTGTACCAGACACATCACCTTGGGTAGTTAATTGAAAGTGACTTTGGCTACTGATAGTTTTAAAGGTAAAACTCGCCGTATCGACCCCAAATCCCTGACCACGATCGCGGGTATCAATCACAATATTTTGCGCGAGTTGCCACCATTGTAAGGTTGTGGGATCTTGTTGCCATTGCCCATTCACCGTCATAAAACCAAAACTCACATCCCCAATCGTCATCGCCGGCAATTGCCGATAAGCCGTTGTCAGCTTATCATCAGCCTGTCGTGTCACTGGTTTTTCAGGTACTGATGACGCGACTGCCGCTGTGTCATGGTGCGCAGCACTTGATGGTGATGATTTTGATGTAGCTGTTTTCGGATCGGATAAAACAGGTTGAAGGAGACGATTGATTGTCGCTTGCCCCGCTACCATCAGATAGCCGGTTAACATCATGGTCAACATGCCCAGGCCAATAAAACCAAGACCATAGGCCAGTTTTTGTTTTTGATTGCGTTGTGGTGTCCAATACGCTGATCGTCGAGAGACCATAAAAACAAACCAACCAAAATAGCTCAATACCACAATCAGCAGCAAAAAAACAACCCTAAATGCCGCAACAATCAGTACACCAACCCACAATAAGGTTGAACTTAGGATCACAAACTTAATTTGGTTGAGTGCCAAACCAGTATCTCTTAGCCGGCGTGTCAGTAACGCCCTATCTGGCACAAATTTGATAATATAAAATATCGCCAGACTTTTAAATCCCCAATACCATGACTGAAAAAAGATGACAGGTATCGCTACTAGCATGAGTTCCAGGACGACATTAATGGCCCGAATTCACCAAAAGTCCAACCGGTAGGCGCCTTCACGAAAATTCAACCCCAGTCGCCAATATTGCCAATACCTACGCATCCCGTCTCCAATCATTTAAACAAAAAGACTTGGTGTGTTACCAAGTCTTTTTGCGTCATGTGTTTATCACACACTGCATAAGAAAATACCAACGTGTGTTAGATTGTTAGCAATTCTTTTTCTTTTTCAGCTGCAATCGCATCAATTGCCTTAATGTTGTCATCCGTCAACTTTTGGATAGCATCTTCCGCTTTACGGGCAACGTCTTCAGGCAATTCCTTGTCCTTTTTCACGCTATCCATTGCATCACGACGCACATTACGAACTGAAACTTTCGCCTTTTCAGCTTCAGCTTTCACTTGCTTAGCTAATTCCTTACGACCTTCTTCTGTCATTTGTGGAATTGCCAAACGCACAATATTTCCATCTGAAGCTGGATTTAGTCCAAGATCAGACATGTTAATTGCCCGAATAATTTCGTCAAGCACTGACTTATCAAATGGTGTGATCAACAAGATACGTGCTTCTGGTACTGAGATTGACGCCACTTGATTCAAGGGTGTCATTGCCCCATAATATTCCACTTCAATGCGATCCAAAATACGTGGGTTCGCACGTCCTGTCCGGATACTACCAAGTTCACGTTGTAATGCATCTTGTGCGCCTTGCATACGCGCCTTTGCATCTGTTATATCAAAAGCCATTATTTTCCTCCTGTAACTGTTGTTCCAATATTTTCACCCAATACGACACGCTTCAAATTGCCAGGGGTGTTCAAGTTAAAGACCACAAGTGGCATGTTATTATCCATTGAAAGTGAGCTAGCAGTTGAGTCCATCACTTTCAAACCTTTTTGCAAAATATCTAAGTGTGTTAATTCAGTAAATTTAACGGCATCTGCATTCTTGTTTGGATCAGAATCGTAGACCCCATCCACACCGTTCTTACCCATCAAAATGGCATCCGCGTTAATTTCATTAGCACGCAAAGCTGCCGTTGTATCTGTTGAGAAGTAAGGTGAACCAGTTCCGGCCGCGAAAATCACAATCCGACCTTTTTCAAGGTGACGAATCGCGCGCCCACGAATATAAGGTTCGGCAATTTGTTGCATTGTAATGGCTGTTTGTACACGTGTATCAACGCCAGCGCGTTCCAAGGCATCCTGTAACACCAAAGCATTCATGGTTGTGCCAAGCATCCCTGTGTAATCGGCACGAGAACGTTCCATGCCAACTTTTGATGCGGGTTCACCACGCCAAAGGTTACCACCGCCGACAACAATGGCGATTTGTGTGCCAAGATCGTGTACTTCTTTCAAATCTTGCGCAATTTCAGAAACTACGGCAAGGTCGATGCCTTGTCCTTTGTCGCCAGCTAATGCTTCGCCCGAAAGTTTCATCAATACACGTTTGTATTTAATATCAGTCATGATTTACCTCATTTTCATTATCTAGTCCATTATACCAAAATTTCCCGCAAAAAAAGTGCGTTATATGAAAATAACGCACTTTTATAAGTAATTAACCTAATTGCTTAGCAACTTCTTCGGCCAAGTCTGTCACTTTCTTTTCGATACCATCACCAACTTGGTAACGGACAAATGACTTTACTGAACCATTTTGTGACGCAATAAATTCGGCAACAGTTTGATCACCATTCTTAACGAATGCTTGATCCAACAATGAAATTTCAGCCAAGAACTTCTTGATACGACCTTCAACCATCTTTTCCTTGATGTTGTCAGGCTTACCAGCCAAGTCTTCAGAAGCTAATTGAACAGCCTTTTCCTTTTCAACAACTTCAGCAGGCACATCAGCGTCTGATACGTATTGTGGTGCAATGGCAGCAACGTGCATTGCGATGTCCTTAGCAGCTTCTTCAGAGGCACCTTCAACAACAACCAATGCTGAAATTGAACCAGCCAAGTGAGAATAAGCACCGAAGTTTTCTGAATCTGCCTTTTCAACAACTGTGAAACGACGCAAAGTGATCTTTTCACCAGTAATTTGTGTTGTACCGATGATCTTTTCGTTCAAAGTTTGACCAGCTTCAACTTCCAAAGCCAAAGCAGCTTCAACGTCTGCTGGTGAGTTTTCAACGATTGTGTTAGCAACAGTCTTCAACAAGTCGTTGAATTCAGCGTTACCAGCCACGAAGTCAGTTTCTGAGTTCAATTCGATGATGGCAGCCTTGTTACCCTTAACGGCAACGTAAGTCATACCTTCAGCAGCAATACGGTCGCCCTTCTTAGCGGCCTTAGCCATACCCTTTTCACGGAGCAAGTCGATTGCCTTGTCAAGGTCACCGTCAGCTTCAACCAAAGCCTTCTTCGCATCCATCATACCAACAGATGTCTTATCACGTAGTTCTTTTAATTGTGCAGCAGTAATTGCCATTATATTGCTCCACTAAAAAT
>NZ_CBDKZH010000030.1:5873-15474 GCF_965300815.1 Leuconostoc sp. | reverse complement strand
GAACACAATGTAGCAGAACACACAAAAAATCGCTTACTTATCGTTAGCGTTTTGTTATTTTTCCTGTTGGATGTGTCCATCCTCAATCGTGTAAATATGATCAGCAAATTGCTTTAAACGTAAATCATGCGTGACAACCACCACAGCTTTTTGTTGTTCGGCTGCAATTTGTTGGAAGAGAGCCCCGACTTTCTGTACCCGATCACTATCCAATGCCGCAGTTGGTTCGTCGGCTAAAATGAACGCCGGATCGGCATATAAAGCGCGCGCAATGGCGACACGTTGGGCTTGCCCACCAGATAATTCACCAGGATATTTATCTAATAGCGCATCAATGCCGAGAACCTTTAAATACTGCTGAAATTGTGCCGATGTTAGATTACCGGATTTCTTAACATGGTTAACCAGATCAAATTGTTGTTGCACGGTTAGAAATGGTACCAGGCTATGCGATTGCAAAACAAAGCCGACTTGATTCAAACGGAACGTATCGGAAGCTTGCTGATTTTGAATATCAATGGTTTGATCATTGACTTGTACAATGCCTGATGTTGGTGATTGTAAACCACCAATAATGGTCAGCAACGTACTTTTACCAGAACCTGATGGCCCAAGAATTAAGGTTAGTTCGCCTTGTTTCGCTTCAAAACTAACATCATCTAACGCCAAAACACGGTTACTCTCTTGACCATATACCTTAGATACATGGCTTACTTTTAATGTCTGCATCATGTTATCCCCCAATGCCTTGTTGTGGTTCGATTTTGATAATCAATCGAATTGGGATGAAAGCGGCCAACATGCCAGCTGCAATTAAGCCCAAGCCAACTCCCATAATTAAGGTCATATCAAAGTACATTGGTACCACACTAGGAATGACCAAGCTACTTAGAAAACAACCGGCTAAACCAATGGCGACTGCTAATGCCATAATGATGGCAGTCTCACTTAACGTGTTCAAAACAAGATAACGACTCGGAATACCTTGTGTCCGCAAGACGGCAAAATTAGGCAATTTTTGCATCGTTAAGATGTATAAAAAGATTGCCACGACAACGATTGAAATAACGACTAAGAAAGCAATCATAAATTCAAACGTTTTATTCTGTGCGCTATACCCCGGCATATGATTGAACAATTGTTGCGGTGTCACCACGCGGATCCCCTGCACGCTCGCGATCTGGTTATCCGCCATTAACCCGCTAGCATAATAACTGTTCGCCAGCCCTTTAATGGCTGACCAATGCTGTAAATCACCGTAAACCACCGGCGCCATATTATACGCGGCATTTGTCACAAAACCAACCACTGTGAGTTTCTGAGCCAATAAACCAATGGTGAGCTGATCACCAATTTTCAAGCCACTTTGTTGCAATTTATTAGACACCACAACTTCTTGCGCTGTCTTTGGTCGGTGTCCGGCTGTTAGGGTCAGACGTTGCCAGTAGCGATCTTGTGGCAACCAACCCACATAGGTCGCTGCGACACGTTGATTGTTATACTTGACAATCGCTTGTGCTACCCCGACTGGCGCACTGTCGTGCGTTTGCCGTTCTGCTAATTGTGTGACCTGTGCTTTGGATAATAAGGATTGGGCCAAATTTCCGTCTGCATCGTTACTCATCGCAACACTTTTTACGCGCCACGTTGATACAGCAGCAGTATTTTCATGGGATAGTCCTAGTGCCAACGCACTCAGAATAAAAATCAAAAAACTAATTAACGCGATGACTGCAATCACCAAACCGTAGCGTAACTTTTCTTTACGCATTTCTTGTAGTGCTAAAAACATGTTTAGTCTCTTTTCTGCCAATTGGCTAATGTCGTTAACGTCTTTAAAATGTCATCTTGCGCATCGGGATGTAAGAAGAAATCAGCGACCAAACCATGAACCGACTGTGTCACCAACCACTCATGTATTGTTTGGTCATCAGCATCTGGCTTGAGATGGCGTAGTCTTTTGCGCTGTTGATCTGGTAGCCGTTGTGCAATAATTGCCGCATTAACGGTATAGTGGTACTTTAAAAAATCATAGTCCTCACGCGTTCTCACATGATTCAAAAAAGCAATCGTCTGCGCAATTTGTTCCCCAGAACCTTGCAGTTGTTGATGAATATCGGCAAAAACGAGATCGGCTGCCCATTGATAGGCATCATAAATGTCATCAAAGTAAGTGTAGAAAGCACCACGAGAAATGCCGGCCTGTTTGACGATATTGGCCACTTTGGCATCTAACAACGGCCGTTGGGAAAATTCTAAAAATACTGCTTGTCGTAACTTTTCTTGTTTAATTGGACTTAAGTTAGCCAGTGTGGGTTTAATCATAACTGGATCCTTTCTAAAATGACACAGTGTCAATATAATGACATTGTGTCATTTTATGATAAAAAAGTCAATAAAAAAAATACCTTTCGGTATTTTAATGTTTTAATCTGGCATTTTCGCCATGACATAATAATTGCCTTCAGGATCTGCAAAGTTAAAGGTGTCGTTCATTTTTTCGCGCCCCTCACCGAGTTTTTCATACAAGGCATCAAAATCCTCTGTAAAGAACATCAAAGATGGCACCGGTCCAAGCACTTCTGGTGAATACTTGGCAATAAAGGCCTTGGGGAAAAGACCAAGCTCTAGTTGCTCGCTCACCTTCAAGTTAATATTAAGGTAGTCATCCGGCAATGGATTCTCTGCCACAACTTCGGCCTGTAGTGTCGTGACAAAAAAATCACGGATAACCTTAACATCTTCAACATACAACATGACTCGTGTATTTTTGATACGCATATCTTATCTCCTTTTAACAGCGTGCTAACGCTGACTGCCACTTAAGCGTATTTCACTCATTATATCACAGTTCAATTTGGCGTTTAAAACGCCAATTAACTGGCACGATTTATTTTTGCGGTAAAATTTTAAGCAAAAAGGTATTAGCTTGCGTTCGTAATAACGTTTTGCGGAAAGCTATTGCCGTAGTGGCCCACCAAAAGAGGACTAAGAAAACAGCAGCGATGGTATCGGTTGGGAAATGATCCCGTAAGTAGACACGAGACAACGCCACTAAGAAAATCCAAAAGACCCCCAATACACAAGCGACCATAAACTTATTAGTTCCCTTGGTCATAAATGAGAGCACCAACAACACGAGCAAAACGGCTGATAAGGTGTGCACACTGGGAAATGACAGACCGGTATCTGGTACGAGTTGATGGGTTGGACGTTGACGTGCCGTGATAGTTTTAATAATTTCAGCTAAAAAGTCGCCACCAATCACAGTCACTAAGACCCAGACACTCTCAAAACGTTGTTGTTTGCGCCAAAAGATAACAGCCAATACGGCCATCCCGACTAATACAATGGCAGGATTGCCAATAGTTGATACCAACTTCATCACACTGGTTAAAAACGGGCTTTGCAGCTGACCAATTGCCTGTTGCAAACTGTGATCGAGACCGTTAAATGGTTGCATGATGACATAACCTGTCATACCAAGCAAACCGACTAAAGCCGTTACGGCTACTGATTTTCGTGCTAAGATTGGATTCATTTTTTCCTCTTTCTATTGTTTCAAACTGACTAATCAAACCATTAGCCGATATTCAGCTGATCTTCTGGTCTGACCAACGTCGGCTCTTTAACCACTTGCCCCTCTTTCATGAGCAAGTAAACAAACAGTCCAACAAAGCCAACCAACCAGATCAAACTCATGCCAGCACTTCCTAACATACCATGCTGCCAGTGATAACCAAAATAGTCAGCGAAGCTGGCGCCAATTGGTCGGGTCAGCACATAAGCCGCCCAAAATGTGAACGTGTCAAAGCGACCAAAATACTGACGGTAAGCAATAATGGCCAAAAAGACCAACCCGAGATAAACCCCAGTATCTAAGAAACCAAGACGCAGCGATTCTGCTAACCAATCACCGACTGCCGTCCCTAAAGTAAAACTCAACGTGACCGTTGCCCAATAAAACAGCTCACGATGATTGGTTGTAATGGTGTGCACAGACAGATTATGCGCATTGCGATACCACAACACAAAGGTAACTATTAAGGCTGAACCATAAATCACAAACGCAGCGACATACGATATGCCAATGCCATGGGTCGCATCCGCAATGAAAGTACCAAAAATTGCTAAGCTTAACAAAGTTAACCAATAAGTCCAAACACGGTAGCGCGGTTGCCTAAATTGTAAAAACAGAAATACCCCAAAGCTCAGTAAGCCAATGGCCAAATCCGCAACTGGTCCTAATGTCTGATTGAAAAAATCAGACCAAGATTCCCCTAACCCAGTGGTAATTAATTTTGTGGCCCAAAATGCTAACCCAATGGCCGGCACCTTTGTCGCCAAATATGTCCGTTCTGTCATCAAAATAAAAAACCTGCCTTCATAAACTAACCTTAGTTTAGCGCAGGTTTTAATTTCATACTATGGTACCATTCTGATGGTTTTCTGATAATTTGTCAGGAAGTTTGTGGTGCTAGGAATGTCAAAGTGACAATCGTCCCGACTGGTTGATTATCGGATAAGGCAATACTGATGTTTTGACGCGCCGCTAATTGTTGCGCCAAGGCCAGTCCCAACCCATTGCCTGGTGTTTCCGAACGCGAGTCATCCCCACGATAAAAACGATCAAAGACTCGCGTTTTATCCGCTGCCGAAATCCCTTGCCCAACGTCTTTAATGATGACTTGGTTCAACGCACTCGTCACGACGATTGGCGAATCGGCTGCAGAATATTTAGCGGCATTATCCAAAATGATCCGCACTAATTGTACAAATTCGTTCACCCGTAAGTGGACCGAAAAGTCAGTTAACGTTGTGATTACGTGACGCTTGGTGTCGATTTCAAAAGCCGTCACAATATCTTGCAACACAGGCGCAATTTGAACAACTGTTGGTGGATTCACGTGATCATCAGTAGCCCGCGACATGTCGAGTAACGTATCCACCAAATTTTGCATCCGCCGCGATTCTTTATCTAACATGGCAATCGCCGTTGGGATAATTTCTGGATGTGTTGCCCCACGCCGTTTGATCAGGTCAATATTGCCACGAAAGCCCGCTAACGGCGTTTTCAATTCATGCGAAGCGTTGCTAATAAAGGCACGCTCTTTTTCAATTTGTGCTTGCAGTTGTTGTAACCAATCTTGTAAATGTTGATTCAACGTAACAATTTCTTCCGCCCCGTCAATATCAGGCAACGTCAACTGCTTAGTTCCGGCTTGATCTAATTGTTTCACTGCACGCGTTAAAGTCAATAACGGCGTATTCAAATCTTGCGCCAGTTGCCGCACAATAAATATCGCTAAAACAAAAATCACAGTTAGCGTCACAAATAAGGCGGTACTGACGGTCAGGACCATCCCAATCACTTCAGCTAAGCCAATATAAATTTGATAGGTCATGTTACCAATATGGCCCGTTTGATAGTAATAAAAATAACGTTCGCGTACTTTATAGACCATCCCAAACCATAAATGCCGCCCTTTAATTCGTTTGAGAAAAGCCTCACTCCCAGTAGAATAATACGTGGCCTGCTGGGACTTAATCACGACAAATGTATCACGAGTATCAATCGTCGAATTCCGACGCCAGTTCGCCCAGTCAAAACGAGAATCAATATCAGCACCACGTAAACTGGTCACAATGCGCTGGGCATCGGCCGTACGCGATTCGAGTAATTGATAACTGACTGTACTCAGCACCACCACTGTCGTGGCGATATAAATTAACGCAAATAATTTAACATAGGATCGGGTCATCAAGACAACCGCTGTATTTTGACGTCGTCTCATACGCTTAATCTCCGACACGCATAACATAGCCTAAGCCACGTGCCGTTTCAATCAAGGACGGTTGGCCATCACGCGCAATTTTTTGACGTAAATGGCGAATATTAACATCAACAGTGTTATATAGCCCCGCAAAATCAATCCCCCAAACATGATCGAGAATGGCATCACGTGACATCACCTGACCTTCATGTTGCATCAAAAAAGCCAACAAATCAAACTCACGCTGTGTGAGGGCAATCAGCTGATCACCTCGTTGCACCCGATGTGTCGTCGTATTTAAGGTTAAATCGGCCACTTCAAAAACAGTTTGCACCGACGTAACTTGGCGGCGTAACACTACCCGCAACCGTGCTAATAATTCTTCAGTTTCAAAGGGTTTCGTCAAATAGTCATCTGCCCCATTATCAAGCCCCATGACCTTATCATCTAACTCACTTTTAGCCGTCATCAGAATCACTGGCAACGTCTGATTAGTTTGCCGAACATGACGTAAAACAGCCATCCCACTCTTTTTTGGCAACATCCAATCCAGTAATACAGCATCTACAGTTTCTGATGCCAATAAGGCAAGTCCTTGTTGGCCGTCAAAGGCCTGCAAAACCGTGTAACCTTCAAACGTCAATTCATTTTTAAGATAAAATTGCAGACTCATTTCGTCTTCAATGATTAAAACCGTCGCCATGCATCCTCCAAAGCGTTACAAAACGGTTAGCCGTTATGACCTTATGCTTCGTCGTCAATATGTGCTAAATAGTCGCCATAGCCCGCCGCAGCCATCTCTGCTTTCGGAATAAAACGCAACGCTGCTGAATTAATGCAGTAGCGTTGCCCACCCGTTTCGGCTGGGCCATCAGGAAAAACATGTCCCAGGTGTGAATCTGCGTGCCGCGACTTCACTTCAACGCGTGACATGCCATAACTATCATCTGCTTGTTCAACGATATGATCCGTAATGGCAGCCGTAAATGACGGCCAACCACAGCCAGCATCATACTTCTCTTTTGAAGTGAATAGGGGTTCCCCACTGACAACATCAACATACAGGCCTGGCTCATAAAAATCATCATACTTGCCCGAAAACGGCCGTTCCGTTGCAGCGTTTTGCGTCACGTTATATGCTTCAGCATCTAATTTTGCTAAAATTTCTGACTTATCCATGGTGTCTCCTTTGCCGATCCGTACCATTTATACCAAAACAAGTATCTCTTGATATCTGTGGGCCCAACAACTCACATTTTGTAAGTCTATTGTACCTTATTTTGGCTTCACCGCGGCATAAAAACAATCAGATCCCAACGAGATCAATCGCAACCAGACCACGAACGGCATTTGTCATATAAAAAGCGTCAAAATTAACTAACTCACTTACCGGAATCTCCGCATATATGACGTGATGCGTTTTGGCAAATTCTGCTAAATACGTCCCCGGCAAAGCTTGAGTACTTGGTGTCCCATAAGTATCACCGCGTTTCGCTAGGAAATTCCCAATTGACAACTCGGTCACGACACCATCTGTATGGAACAACACATCTTGGTAGCCCTGTGTTTTTGCGCGCACTACTTCCGGATGAAACGCCTTTTGAAACATCGGCCCGGATAACTTGTATTGGGTCAGGACGGACGGGGCAATCGCTTCATCCGCTAACTTCACGCGATACGGTCCCACTAAAGGCGGTAACGGCCGTGTGGTAGCGGATAATGTGTCGCCATCGGTACTAACCCGTAGTACCCCATCCGGACTTTGAGCAGCTAAAGCTTGTAGCTGTTGTGACAAGTCCGGTTGGTGATACTGTCGCGCAAGTCGCGTGACATGGGCCGATAAATTTAATAACTGACCATCTTTGACTTGTCCAGTGGTAAAAATTGGGGTCGGTAGCGTCTCAATCCCAAAAACAGTTAAAAATGGTTGCGCCTTGACCAGGATTTCATCAAATTCAGCGGCAGCATCACTTTCATAAGTGACGCCACCACCCACACCTAATCGGTAAGTCTGGCCATCAAAGGCCAATGTTCGAATCGCAATATTCATATCTAAATCTAGCCGACGATTCAACCAACCCTGCATCCCCGTATAAATACCACGTGGTCGTTTTTCAAGGCTGGCAATGACCGCTTGGGCGCTTTTTTTCGGTGTCCCAGTAATGGACCCACCAGGAAACATCGCCGTCATAAACTCCGTAAAGGTCAGATCAGCTTTGACACGACTTTGAATAGTCGTCACAAGTTGATGAACATGCGCAAAGGTTTCCACGGCAGCAAATTTTTTCACGACCAAATGGCCTGGTTCACTAATGCGGGCCACATCATTACGCAATAAATCGGTTACCATCAATAGTTCTGCATGGTCTTTAGTATTATTTGCGAGTTTGGCCAGATTTTGCGCATCTTCTTCAGACGTTTGGCCGCGCGCAATCGTCCCCTTAATCGGTTTGGTGGTCAATTCACGGTCATGAATGGCGACAAAGCGCTCGACTGAACTTGAAATTTGGGTCATTTTCCAATCAGGATAGTGTAAGAAACTGGCAAAAGGCGCTGGATTTTTCGTCACCAATGCTTGAAAAACACTAATCGGTTCAGCATCAGATAAAATATCAAATTGTTGGGTCAAATTACCGACATACAGATCACCAGCGGCCATATGCGCCCGCATTTTTTCAACACTGGCCATATATTCCTGACGCGTCTGATCCATAAAAATCGCTGCGGGTTGCCGCACGGCTGGGACTTTTTTCGGTTTTGGTAATGGTGAAGTTGCCGACACCCAGTAAGTTTGATCAGTTTGTTCAAATTGCGCCACATATAGTTCCTGTGTTGCGTGGTCAAACAACATGAGCTCGTCATACAAACTAAACCGTGCTGGGTCTTCTTCGTAACTCACAAAACCTAAGATTTCAGGTTGGATCGGCCAGTTCGACAGTTCTGGTCGTTTGGTTGTGCGCAGCACATCCACCGCTTCAGAAAAGGATAATGTCGTTTTTTCCTGATTAACTCGGACAACACCATCGCGTTGCGTGACCGTTGCAAACGGCGCATGGGCCAAAATACTGAAGTGTTCCGACGCCTCAGGCTGACTCGTATAAAGCAAAACGATTTCTTCATCTTGCCGATAATGCGCCAAGAAAATATCCCAAATATTGGCATTATCGCGCTTAAATTTTTTCAAAATCCTGTACCTGCTCTAAAAAATTGTTTAAGATATCGTAACCATGTGCCGTCATCCAGCTTTCCGGATGAAACTGCACCGACCAGATGGGCAATGTTTGATGATGCATGGCTTGAATAACGCCATCTTCACTACGCGCATCAACACAAAAAACCGCCGGTAATGCGGTTACAATTAGCGAGTGATACCGCGCGACTTGAAAATTTGGGGGTAACCCTGCCATGAGACCTTGGCCAATATGCGTCAAGGTTGACGTCACCCCGTGTTGTGGCCGATCTCCGCGAATCACTTGACCACCAAAAACATCCGCAATGACCTGATGCCCCAAACACACGCCAAGGATTGGTAAGCGTCCTGCATAAGTCGTCACCACGTGGCGAGAAAATGCCGCTTCCTTTGGTGTTTTTGGCCCTGGTGAAATCACAATCGCCTGATAGTCAGTTTGCACAGCAGCCGGTGATTGCTTAACCTGTTCGGCCAAGGCATCTGCTTCAGTCACGACTGTCACATTTTGCCCCAATTCCTGAAAATAGGTTACTAACAGGTAAGTAAATGAATCATAATTGTCAATCAATAGAATACGCATGGTCACCTCATCACTTTTATTATACTAAAAAAACGCCTACAAAGCGGCGTTTTCTCG
>NZ_CBDKZH010000030.1:0-5773 GCF_965300815.1 Leuconostoc sp. | reverse complement strand
GCTGACTCGTCAAACAAATCATGATAACCCATATGATTAAAAGCTTTTATCACTTGGCTATTGGATAAAAAGCGTTGGACTAATTCACTTGACGATTGCAAAGGATTGGTTAAATCAGTACGAATCCCATCAACTTCCCACCAGTAATTCATCGCATCTAACACGAGTTTACCATCTAAACCAGAGCGATCAATTGTTTCATACTTACTTAATGGCAAGGCTAGGATGACCAAATCGGCCTTAGCCTCCGCCTCTGCTGCCGTAACGGCTTTTGCGCCAGGTGCTAACACTTCAACTGTTAAAGCGATTTTTTCAACTGATCCAGAGCCAGCAATCAACACCTCGTACCCAGCTTTTAAGGCTAATTGTGCCAGTACGATTCCAACTTTTCCAGCCCCCAAAATACCGACTGTTTTAATCGCCATGGTTAATCCTCCGCTAATAATTCTCGTACACGTGGGATGACTTCAGTGGCGTACAATTCAATCATCCGTTCACGGGCTGCTGCTGGTTGCTCACCAGCACCATAAACCAAATCAAAACGGCCAACCCCAAGCGTCTTAATCGCTTTAGCCATGCGTTGGGCGACAACTTCTGGTGTACCGACATACATTGAACCAGATTGAATTTCGTGTTCAAAGTGTTCGCGAGACATTGGTGCCCAACCACGCGTCACCCCAATTTTATCAAAGGCGAGCTTAATATTTTCCCAAGCCATCTCAACAGCAGCTTCTTGCGTATCAGCAATGAAACCGTGAGAGTGCATTCCCAACGGGTGCGTTGGCATATCAAACTGCTTAGCCGCCCGTTCGTAAAGTTCAACATACGGCTTGAAACGAATCGGATCGCCACCAATAATGGCTAAAATCACTGGGAAACCAAAATGCGCTGCGCGGACAATCGATTCTGGTGAACCACCGACACCAACCCAGGTGTCCAAATGACCACTTTCCGTTTTTGGAAAGACATCGGCTTGTTTCAATCTCTGGGTAAATTCACCTTGCCAATCAAATGGCTTTTCTTCGAGCAACTTTGAAAACATAGCGATTTTTTCTTCAAATAAAGCGTCGTAATCACCAAGATCGTAACCAAACAATGGGAATGATTCTGTGAACGAACCACGCCCTAAAATAATCTGGGCGCGACCGTTAGAAACGGCATCCAATGTTGAAAAACGTTCAAAGACACGGACTGGATCATCAGAACTCAAGACCGTCACACCAGAACCAAGGGTAATTTGCTTTGTTTGTGTCGCAATCGCGGCCAAAACTGTTTCAGGACTAGAAATGGCAAATTCTTCACGGTGGTGCTCACCTAGCGTAATGACATCAACGCCCAATTTATCCGCCAACACCGCTTCTTTGACAACTTGACGCAAAGCTTGCGCATACGTCATCAACTGCCCATCACTGTTTTTTGGGACATCCCCAAATGTATCTAATCCTAAAATTACTTTTTCTGGCGCCATGTTCTGCTCCTTGTTTTCACTTATTTTTTATAAGTAAATTTTATGTTGAAATGTGACATTTGTCAACCAATATGTTTAACAACAAAAAAGCAAGCGGTTAACCGCTTGCTCAAATGTTTTTGAACTTATTTCAAATGATGTAGCCGATGTCTTGTGCACCATGCTGTTTATTGCCGCGCAATGGGCACAATTTGGTCATAAAGACTAAGCACTTCGAGTAAACTGAGTGCGACTTCAGCGCCTTTATTGCCGGCTTTGGCGCCAGCACGATGTTGGGCTTGTTCTAATGTGTCCGTCGTGACCACACCAAAGACAATTGGGATTGACAACGTCTGACCGAGCGCTGCCACCCCATTCGCCGCGGCATTAATCACCAAGTCATAGTGCGCGGTATCGCCTTTAATCACAGCACCTAGCGTCACAATGCCATCAAAGGCTTGCGTTTCGGCGACTTGCTTGGCCACCATTGGGATTTCAAATGCCCCTGGCACCCAAAATACACTGATATTTTCTGCTGCGACACCGTGCATGACTAGCGTCGTTTGCGCACCTTTTAAGAGTTGCTCAGTAATTAAATCATTAAATCGACTGACAACAATTGCAATTCGTCGCTGTTCATGTTGCGTGAAATGGCCTGAATAGATCATCATGGTCTCCTTTTAGAGTTGGTGCTGGAATTTTTCTTTTTTAGTTTGTAAATAGGTTTCGTTATAGGGGTTTTTGCCAACTAACAACGGCACACGCGCGACAACGTCAATCCCACACGCTTTTAAAGCGGTCACTTTATCTGGATTATTGGTGATTAACCGAATCGTCGTCAAACCCGCCGCCCGCAGTATCTCAGCTGCTTGGTTATAATTTCGTTCATCAGGTTGATGATTGAGGTGTAGGTTAGCATCATAGGTATCGAATTGGTGCTCTTGTAAGACATAACTACGTAATTTTTCATGCAAACCAATTCCCCGCCCTTCTTGTCTCAGATACAAAACGGCCCCACCATCTTGGGCGACCATGGCCAATCCAGCTTGTAATTGCGGGCCACAATCACAACGATAGGACCCAAACGTATCCCCAGTTAAGCATTCAGAATGTAACCGTACTAATGGCGGTTCTGATACTGATTGTTGACTGCGGAGTAGGAGCGCTGGTTCCGCTTGACCGGTTTGATATTCTGTTAACGTCAAATCACCGTACCGCGTTGGCAAATGAACGGTTACGCCTTCCCGAATACTTAACGTCGCTTCAAATTCACGATAGGCCACCAAGTCAGCCATACTTAATTGTTGTAAGCCATGCGTTGCGGCAATCTTGGCCAAACTTACTTCTCTAGCCATATGGCCATCATCAGCTAAAATTTCAATAATATAGGCGACTGGTGGCACACCGGCAATTTTGGCCAGTTCAACCGCCCCTTCCGTATGCCCTTGTCGTTGCAAGACGCCACCATCCTCAGCAACCAATGGGAAAATATGACCAGGTGTTTCAAACTGTTGGGCCCCAGCACTCAAATTCGCGAGTTGTTGAATTGTATGGGCCCGTTCAAAGGCCGACACCCCTGTTGTGCTATCAATATGATCGACGCTCACCGTAAATTTTGTCCCAAATTTTTCTGAATTCTGTTGCGTCATTTGCGCTAATCCGAGCGCAGCAGCCCGTTCAGCGGTCATCGGCACGGCCAGTACCCCACGGGCAATAGTGAGTGCTTGATTAATTTTTTCAGGCGTCACAAATGAGGCTAACCCGACTAAATCACCCTCATGTTCACGGTTTTGGTCATCCGTTAAAATGATCAGCTCGCCTTGCTTTAAAGCTGCCACCGCCTGCCGGACACGGGCTTGTACTGTATCACTCATGTGTCGCTCCCATCAAATATTTTGCTAAAATGTCAGTTTCAAGATTAACCTTGTCCCCGACGCGTAAGTCACTTAACGTTGTGTGGGTCAAGGTATGTGGAATTAACCCGATTGTGAAAGTATCTGTTGCACAAGTGACCACGGTCAAACTGACGCCTGACACGGTAATAGCGCCTTTTGGCGCAATTTGTTGTCGTAATGTCGATTGCTCAGGTTTAAATGTCAATAACACAGTGTCCTCAATTTGAGCAACTTGCGTCACTTGTGCCATGCCGTCCACATGTCCTGACACAATATGCCCGTCAAACCGATCAGTTGCCAACATGGCTTTTTCCAGATTAACAGCTTGCCCAATCTGATACTGTTGCACAATGGTCGTGGCATAAGTTGGTTGCATAATGTCAAAGGTTGCTACGTCAGCCGTTTTCGTCACAATCGTTAAACAAACGCCATCAATCATGATACTATCCCCAATCTTACTGGTCTCAAAAAAATGATTAGGCGCGGTCACCTGGAGGCGCAATGTTTGTGATAATTGCTGCTGAATGCTGGTTACACGACCAATGGTTTGCGTGATGCCTGTAAACATGTGGCGACCTCCTGATTAATATAACGTTTCCGTTGCGTATGACCGATGCGTTGAATATCATCTGGCAACTGTGGCAACACAATCCCGCTAACGCCATCAGCTAAAAGACTATCTGCCGTGTAAATGAGACATTCATGCCAGAGTTGGGCTTGTAAGAAGCTCCTCATCAGAGTAGGACCGCCTTCGACCATCACAGATTGCATACCCTTGCGGCCAAGATCAGCAATGATCCCAGGTAGTCCCGCCGACATCAATACAACATTTTCCTGTTGGGCAAATCGCGCATTTTCTGTATACACCAACCAGTCTTTTAAGCGGGCCGCAGGTTCATGCGCCAAGCGACCACGCCGATCAATCACCACCCGTTGCGGTTGTTGATGCGTTAACACCACATCACGTACGGTTAAGCGTGGCTGATCAATACGCCACGTCTCAGAGCCAACAATGATGGCACTATGTCGCGCACGCTGGCGATGCACATCTAAATCCGCCACGGCATCCGTGATTTTACTACGTTGCCCACGCACTGCACTCACATAACCATTGTGTGATTGAGCTAATTTAAGTTGAATATAGGGTTGGTGCTGTTCGTGATACTGATAAAACGCTGGATTAAGTTGACGACTATCATCAGTATCAAGCACGACCACTGAAATACCGGCAGCGCGTAATTTTTGGACACCTAAGCCATGTGTGGCTGGGTTAGGATCCAAGTCACCAATCACCACTCGTGCCAGCCCACAGTCACGGATCGTTTCAGCACAGGCGGCTACTTTACCACGGACTGCACATGGTTCCAGCGTAACATACAGCGTTGCCCCCTGTGCATCACGGGCAGCGCCTAAGTGATGAAACGCATTCATTTCCGCATGCGCCCCACCAAACCGTTCATGCCAACCAACCGCCAAGACTTGATCGGCCTTCACGATTACCGCGCCAACCCGCGGGTTTTCAAAAGTTTGTTCTGGCTGTGCCTTGGCAGCCGCTATAGCTGCCAGACGAAGCCCTGTTAAATCATCCATCTTTACCTCCTGTATTTTCAGGACAAAAAAACCGATATGCTAATAACAGCACATCGGGTTTACAGTAATTTGATCGATTCAAAAAAGCCCAAGATAGCAATCAGCACTATCTTGTTCTATCTCTTCTCCCATCCAGACTTTAACTGTCGGTCACAGATTCTCACTGTGTCAACCGCATGAACAATCACGCGGGTCACGGACTTTGGGACACGTTGTCCCATCACCGTCGGTCGGGAATTTCACCCTGCCCCGAAGATTAATTATTTAACCCTTTCAGATTAGCACCCAAAACCATTCCTGTCAATGAAAAAAGCACGTGTGCGCACACGTGCTTTTTTATGCGGCTTTAAACGCCACGAAAACGTTGAATTTTGAAAAAATCTAATAAGAACGTTAAAATTGGTAACCCAATCACAAGACCCCAAACACCAAAGAGCTTTTCCATGATAATCAAATTCAATAAGATCACCAAGATGGGCATATGCGTCCGATGTGACATAAAATGTGGGTGCAAGAAGTAAGATTCCAAAAAGTGAATCACTGCCACCGCAATGAGGATGACAATCACCGTATGCCAATTACCGATAATAAAGGCGGTAATCGTTAACGGTACTAACGACACCAACACACCGACAACTGGAATCAAACCTAAAATGAAAATCATGATGGTAAAGCCTAGTAAATATGGGAACTGTAAAAAGGCTAACACCGCCACCATTGCAGCGGTATTAATCACACAAATCAACAGTTGAACTTCAAATAAACGGCCCAAAATGATAATAAAGCGGTGCAAAATAATATAAAATTCACCAAAAAACTTTTTGTATGGACTGTGCAAAAA
>NZ_CBDKZH010000029.1:0-15979 GCF_965300815.1 Leuconostoc sp. | reverse complement strand
CTAAAGTCTATTATCAACTATTTTGCCTTATTTGTAAATGAATTTAGTATAATAAAAATTATGACAAAACAAACACAAATTATTGCGCATCGCGGTTATCGCGCGGTGGCCCCCGAAAATACATTACCAGCGTTTGAAGCAGCCTTGGCGTATGACATTGATATGCTCGAAATGGATTTGCATCGGACCAAAGATGGCCACCTTGTCGTGATTCATGACGAAACGGTTGATCGCACAACGAACGGGACTGGTCTTGTCAAAGACCTGACTTTAGCTGAGATTAAAGCGTTAGATGCCGGCCAATATAAAGACCCCAAAATGCCCGGCGTGACGGTGCCAACTTTTGCGGAATTTTTAACGTTTTTGCAAGCACAACATTTTGCTAAAACGTTACTGATTGAAATTAAGACAGATCATCAGGACTATCCAGGTATTGAGGCTGATATTTTAGCGTTGGTGGCTGAGTTTAAGCCAAGTTATCCAATTATTTATCAAAGTTTTAACTTGGAGACCCTAAAGACCATTCGTCGGTTAGCGCCAACAGCTGATATCGCAGCGCTAGCGGTATGGGGCGGCTATAAGGTCTATTGGTTAAAATGGCGTGGGGTCTTTGATTATGTCCATGTCGATATGCGTATTTTAAAGCATAAGCCGAAAATTTTTTGGCGCTCAAATTGGCATACCCGTGTTTGGACTGTGGACAACGAAGCTGATATGCGCCGAGTGTTTAAAGCGGGGTTACGGGGTTTGATTACCAATAACGTGGCGCTGGCGACGCGCATTCGTCAAGAAATGCAAGGAGGGCAGCATGACTAAAATTGTCGTAATTGCAGGGCCAACCGCTTCTGGTAAAAGTGATTTGGCCATTAAAATGGCGCAACAATTTAATGGCGAAATTATTTCTGCTGACGCCATGCAAATTTATCGGACGTTAGATGTGGGTACAGCGAAGGTGAGTCCAGAGGAGCAAGCATTGGTGCCGCATCATTTAATTGATATTGTTGATGTGACAGCTAACTTTTCAGTCGCGGATTTCGTGGCGCAAGCGGATCAAGCGATTGCTGATATTGTGTCACGGGGGAAATTACCGATTATTGCTGGCGGGACTGGTTTTTATGTGAAGGCCCTACTTGGCGCGCAACCACTAGAGTATGTGGCGAGTGATGTGACGGAAGTGGCTGCCTTACAAGCTGAGGCGTTACCTGACTTAGTCGCAATGTTGCAGGGATTAGATCAATCGTTGGCTGAACGGGTTGACTTAAACAATAAACAACGCGTTATCCGCGCCATCCAAATTGCACGGCATGGCAAACACGATGCGCAACCAGCACGACCAAACTATGAGGCCTTCGTGGTGGGTTTGGATTGGGCACGTGAGGTTTTGTATGAGCGGATCAACGCCCGCGCCGAGAAAATGTTAGCAGCAGGGGTGCTTGATGAGGCTAACCGGATTTTAGCGGCGGGTGGTGAAACCATTCAAGCTGGTAAAGCCATTGGGTATAAAGAATTCTTCCCGTATTTAACTGGGAATGTGACACTCGCGGAAGCCACTGCGCAAATGCAACAAGATTCGCGCCGTTATGCAAAACGCCAATTGACTTATTTGCGGCATCAAATTCCTGGCTTGATTTGGTTACCAGGTCAGCATGCGGCCACGACGTTGTCAGACTGGTTGACAACGTGGTTAGCGACATCAGAGTAAAAAGGACCACGCCATGTGACAACACATGGCGTGGTTTTTTATGCTTCAAGTTGTGTTTGTTGCAACTGGAGTGATTGTGCCTGGTTAATTTCAGTATACAGTGCAGTTGCTAAAGCAACTGGAATTTTATCCGTTGCGACTTGTTGTTGAACAAACGAGTATTCTGCCTGGAAGGCTTGGATATACCATTGACTATCAACAGGTGGTTGACTGGTGTCATAATCGCGACGCACGCGGGCAAAATAGTGATTAAACGCACGGCGGACGAGATGAATATCATGGGTATCCTGCTTTTGGTCAACACGGGCCTGTAAGAGATCATCCAAATGGGCATTGACAGTAGTGTCAACCGCATCATTTAAAGCAAGTAAATCGGTGATGAGTGCTTGCTAAGCGGCATGTTGTGGGTTATCGGCTGTTTGTTGCGCTGCTGGGTGTGTTTTTAAGAAGTGTGCCTGTAATCGTTGCCATTGCCAACGGCGCACTAACTGACGTAGTCGACGACTGATGTTCTGTCGTAATTTTGACCAACCATGCGCCTCGCTGTCATGTTGTTGCATCAGAAGGGTCATAATTTTCTGATAGGCCAAAATCACGTGATCAGGATAAGCCGTCATGACGGGTTGGCTTTGAAGATAGTTAGCAATAAAGGTTTGTGTTTGACTAAATAAGGTCTGGTAGGCGGCTGTCACGGTCTGTTTGTCTTCGGTAGCGTGCCAACCTTTTTGTGATTGAAGATAGTTCGTTACCGTTTCACGGGCTTGTTGATCAGTCATTTGTTGTCTGATTTGTAAAATGGCAAAATCAACCATGGCATTACGCGTTGCTATGAGTTGTTGCTGCGTGTAGGTTACTTGCTTTTTGGGTAAAATCAGTGGTAATGCCACTGCCGAGACGATCATACTGAGCAAAATGACTATAGTCGCTACAATAATTAACTGTTCGCGAAAAGGAAACGGCTGTTGCCCAATTATATGCGGTAGGGAGAAGGCCATTGCCAAAGTCACGGTACCGTGGACACCACTGGTAGCAAAAACACGCGCGTTGAATGTGTGTGTTTTAGTGTGTTGTGGGCCAAAAAATTCCTTTGCTTGGCCTTGTTTTTGATAGGTTGCCCAGATAAAGCGGACCGCAAACATCAACAGATAGATCAAAATGGCTAACCCAACGAGTTGTAATGTGGCGACAAAGCCAATTGCTGTGATTTCTTGCCAAACAGTTGGCAAAGCAATACCCAATAACAAAAAGACAACGGCATTGAGCAAAGTGGCAATCATTTGCCAAATTGTGGTCTGCGTTAATTGCACGTTAGTTGATGTTAGCTTGAGCTTCCGTGATTCCCAATTATGGACAATACCCGTTGCCACAACTGCTAAAATACCGGATGTTTGGGCACTTTCAGCTAATAAATAAATGGCAAAAGGTGTCAGTAAGCTAATTGTGATAACGGTTGTGTCAGGGTTGAGTGTGCTGAAAGTAATGTTGCTGCGGACCCAAACAATCGCAAAACCACCAATAATGCCGATAATGACCCCACCACCGACGACAAAAACAAAGTGCGCGAGACCCTCAAATAGGGATAAATGGCCATTTTTTAAAACAGATAGGGCGAGATCTAAGATGACCAAACCAGTGGCGTCGTTAAATAATGATTCGAGTTCTAAGGCATTGTTAACACCAGTTGGCATTTCTGTTCCAGCGGTAAGTGATTTAACGGCCACAGCGTCTGTTGGGACAACGATGGCTGCTAAGGCGATGGCTGATGGCAACGGCCATGCGGATTCAATCCAGCTAGAGAGGAAACCGACGGCAATCGCAGAAACGGCCGCCAACAAGACAGACAGGGTAAAAATCATCCGAAAGCGTTTTTTAATGACAGCAAAAGATTGCTGCTGGCCATCTAAAAACATCAGCGGGGCAATCACCACCAACATAAAAAATTCTGGTTCGAGTTCAAAATGATGAAATGTCGGGGTAAAAGATAAGCCAATCCCGACTAAAATAAAAATAAATGTTTCTGGCAGTTTGGGTATAAATTGTTTAATCATATTGGTACTGATGATACCAATCAGTAATAGGGATACAACAGTCAGTGTATTCATAGGCAATCTCCAAGATTTTAAAATGGTCAAGGCATGCTGGTCGATGCTAAAAAACGTGCAAATTGGGCAATTGGCACGTCTGACAGATTAACTTTCCGGATTAGGGATTGTTAAGGCATTATTATGGATATAGCTGCGAAAAGTTTTAAAGGTGTCCGCAAACAAATCATCTGGTTCGATGCTTAACATGTCTTTAGGGAAGAAGAACCGCTGATCTAGTGAGGCTTTCCCCTTGATGGCAGCAACTAAGGGGGATAACTCTGACAATTCACGGTGTGAGCCGTCATCTAAAATAAATTCAATCTGTGTCCGCGGCTTAGCCACATTCGGCTTATAGTCATCATAAGGAAGATCATAGGCGTCATTTCTAGCTGTGTAATAAACTGGATTGTAACCAGTAAAGGCCACTAATTGTTCCAATTCTTCTAAAAGTGGTGCGGTATTATCGTCAATAACAATCGATTTTAACGGTCGACGATCGAGGAAACGACGGGATAAATCAGATAAAATCTTATCTGGGTGATCGCGCCACATCGCAATGTAAGCCATAAAAACATGGTCATCTAGGCGTAAATAGTCTGCGGTCGATAATTGTTCACCGTTAAATAATGGCGTGAGTAAGGGGCCAAACGTGCTGGTATTTTGACTCGATTCGGTGCGGTAAAGTTCTTGTGCACGCCGCAGTAAATGTTCCAGCAAAACTTCCATTCCACGTGATACGGGATGGAAATAAACTTGCAGATACATTTGATAGCGACTCACGACATAATCTTCCACCGCATGCATCCCAGCAATATCAAAGCCAATCCCTGTTGGGGTTGGTTTCATCGTGCGTAGAATGCGGTCAATATCGAATTCACCATATTTTGTCCCAGTATAGTAAGCATCGCGTAGGAGGTAATCCATGCGATCGACGTCAAGCTGACTGGAAATCAGTTGGACGACTTGTGGATTATGATAAGTTTTAGCGATAACACTGGCCACTTTATTGGGGAAATCAGGGGAGACACTGGCCAATACGGTATGAATTTCACTGTCACCGGTAATAATAGCTTGGGTCATCGCTTCATGATCGGTGTTAAAAAGATGTTCGAAAGTGTGGGAAAAAGCACCATGTCCAATATCGTGCAATAGGGCAGCAGATAACGTCACGAGCCGTTCGTTGGTATCCCAGAGGCCATCTTCTGGTGAAGTGGACGCATAATATTGCTCAAAATGCTCGGTAATGCGACGGGCAATTTCATAGGCACCAACAGAATGGCCAAAACGTGAATGTTCGGCACCGTGAAAAACAGCGCTGGTAATCCCAAGCTGTTGAATTCGTCGTAAGCGTTGAAATTCAGTCGTATTAATGAGATCAAGGATCACACGATCTTGAATGTGAATGAATTTGTGGATGGGGTCGCGTAGGACCTTCTCGTTGTGTAATTTATCTGTTAACATCATTTGTCCCTTTTGACCTTTCTTATATTATAATAGATAATTAACGAAATGAATGAAAAATGTCGGCGGATTATCAGATGTGTCACACAACCGCCGGCTGACACAAAATAGGCTAGTGTGTCGTATGACCTGAGTCTAAGGGGGGAACTATGTCACAAACACAAAAACAAATGGTGCAATTATCATTAACAACAACTGTTCGTCAAGATGACGACGTCGAGACGTTTAATTTTGACACCGCGGGGGAGTTGTTGGTTAAAAATGACCATGTTTACTTACGTTATACGGAAAACATTGCAGAACAACAAACCAAAGTACGATTTAAATCTGAACCAGACAGTGTCCGCTTGCACCGAACAGGTGACGGACAACAAACTCAACTGGTTTTTGTGCTGGACCAACAGGTGCCAGCTTTCTATCAAACACCGGCGGGGCAAATGCATTTGGCCACTTATACGACCCAGTTACAGACAGCAATCGACCCGGAAAAGGCACAAGGCAAAATTGCAATTGACTATCAGCTCATTGCTAATGACCAGATTGTTGGCGAATACGCGTTACGGTTGCAATTCCAAGCCAAATCTAGTAAACTTAATTAGTTAGAAACTCGAAAGGACGTGCACTATGGCACTCACACAATTAGGCAATCACCCAAAAGAAGAATTAGCATTGGTTGAAATTGCAACTGCAATTTTGGCAGAGCACAAGACAGTTATGCCATTTAGCTCACTGGTTCAAGAAATTCAGGACTTTTTGGCAGTTGATGCGGAGACGTTCCGGTCACGTCTCTCACAATTTTATACCGACTTAAATACAGATGGCTCATTCATCTCACTTGGTAACAATG
The DNA here is from genome assembly GCF_965300815.1 of Leuconostoc sp. Classification (NCBI taxonomy): domain Bacteria; kingdom Bacillati; phylum Bacillota; class Bacilli; order Lactobacillales; family Lactobacillaceae; genus Leuconostoc; species Leuconostoc sp. The sequence goes on along the minus strand of NZ_CBDKZH010000029.1, from coordinate 9,885 downwards.
AATGGGGCTTGCGTGCCTGGTATCCAGTTGATGCCATTGACGAATCAATCCATGAAATGGATGATGACGATGACACACCAAAGCGTAAGAAGGTAGCAAAGAAGGTTAACGTCTTTGCGGACGCAGCAGCAGATGATGATGTGATCGATTATAACGATGACGATCCTGAAGACGAAGACTTTGGTGAAGTTGCTGAAGAAGAAGTCGACGTGGACGTTGACGACGCTGAAATTGAAGTTGAAGACGATGATGACGAAACAGACATTATTGTTGGTGACGATGAATCAATTGATGATAACTTAACAGAATTAGCCGGCACAAATGATCTTGATGATTTGGGCGACGGTGATATTGATAAGTAATATTAAAATGCCGTGTTAACGGCATTTTTTTTGTGGCTATTGCCATGTTGGACGCCTAAAATAACGGGTTTCGATGATGTATTAAAAATGTAATAAAAAAGTTTTTGAAAAAGGGTTGCATTTTTGGCGCAACATCTGTAATATATATAAATGTGCTACGGCATGTTTGCTCCTTTAACTCAGTTGGTTAGAGTAGGGGATTTTTAATCCCAAGGTCCTCGGTTCGAGTCCGAGAGGGAGCACTGATTTAACTATCAGGTGACCTTTGGGATATTCCAGGAAAAGCAAGTAACTTTGTTACTTGCTTTTCTTTTTGTTTAAAAGACATTGCAAAAAAAATTGAATCATAGTATTATTGATACAAGCGTTGAGACGGACGGGTTACTAGGTTACCTTAGTAGAGACATCATGGTTGGTGAAAATGATGAAGGGACTAGTGGACTAACTACCGTTGATGCATAATCTGATTAGGTGCAGACTGAAAGGATTGTCGGTGTAATTGGCCGTTACCCCAATTGCTTTAAGTGGTTTGTCAACAGACAGACTTGAAATTGGGTTGGTACCGCGCAAAAGCGCCCCTAGATTAGGTTCTAGGGGCGCTTTTTTTATGCCGTACGTGCAATGAGGGAAAAGTGTGAGGAAAGAGCAATGTTAGATAAACGAAACAGAGAGTTAAACCGAGATTTATCGTCAAATCAAATGCAAATGATTGCCTTGGGCGGGACGATTGGGGTCGGCTTGTTTATGGGATCATCGGCGACGATTAAATGGACCGGTGTGTCAGTTATTTTTGCCTATGCGTTGGCCGGATTTGTTTTATACCTGGTGATGCGAGCGCTAGGGGAAATGTTATTTGTTGATCCAACAGTCGGGTCATTTGCCAACTATGCAACAAAATATATTCATCCACTAGCCGGTTATTTAACCGTCTGGGCGAATGTCTTTCAGTGGTTGACGGTTGGGGTCTCAGAAACGATTGCCGTCGGCGTCTATCTGAATTACTGGTTCCCAGGTGTGCCAATTTGGGTCACTGGGGTTGTCGTCTTGGTAACGTTGACCTTAGCAAATATGGCCACAGTGAAAGCTTATGGGAATATGGAAACTTGGTTTTCAATGATCAAAGTGGTCACGATTATTTTAATGATCATTTTAGGCTTTATGGTAATCTTGCTGGGCTTCGGGAATAATTGGCATCCCATTGGTTTTTCTAATTTGTGGACGCATGGCCCATTCTTTGCTGGTGGCTTAAAAGGCTTTATGTTTGCCTTGTCAATTGTCATGACCTCTTATCAAGGGATTGAAATTATCGGGATTACGGCTGGGGAAACGCAAAATCCGAAGCACGCGATTGTGTCAGCCATTAAGTCAATTGTGGCGCGTATTTTAATTTTCTACATTGGTGCTATTTTTGTTATCATCACGATTTATCCATGGGATAAGTTAGATCAAGTTGGCTCACCCTTTGTGGAGACGTTCTCACGTGTCGGCATTACTGCTGCTGCGGGTATCATTAACTTTGTGATGCTAACAGCTGCCATGTCTGCTTTGAACTCTGGTATTTTTAGTTCAAGTCGCATGCTTTACACGCTGGCGTTGAACAAGGAATTGTCGCCAAAGTTTTTGAAGCTGTCAAAGCATCGTGTACCAACGTTGCCAGTGTTGGCGATGTCAGGTGGTATTTTGATTGGGATTGTGCTTAATGCGTTATTACCACTCTTTTGGCGCGGCAGCTCTAGTGTCTTCGTGCTCGTTTATTCGGCAAGTACGTTGCCAGGTATGGTGCCATGGTTTGTCATTTTGATTAGCCAGATTAAATTTAAGCGTGACAATCCGAACTTGCTGGAAGGACATCCGTTTAAGATGCCTTGGGCACCGTACACCAATTACTTTGCCATTGCGATGCTTGTGCTGACATTGGTTTACATGGTGATTAATCCAGAAACACGGATACCACTACTCATTGGCCTAGCCTTTTTGCTGGTGATGTCGGTCGTTTTCTTCATCACCCATCACAAATCAGCCAAGCAATAATCAGAATATCTTCGGCGGCTGGTCGTGAAAAATGATAAAATAGATAAAGATTGAAATTTGGAGGCTAGGGTTGCTAGGTCATATCGGTCAAAAATTGGCTGGACCAGCAACCAACGATATAGATGACTAAAAAAATCGCAATAGACGCCATGGGTGGCGATTACGCCCCGCTTGAAATTGTCAAAGGGGTTGAGCTGGCACGTGACCGCTACCCTGAACTAGAATTTCTGCTATTTGGCACTGAATCAGCGGTCAAGCCACTGGTTCAAAACTGGGAGCGCTTGACACTGATCCCTACAACAGAAGTGATTGAGATGGGGGATGAACCTGTCAAAGCCATGCGTCGTAAAAAGGACTCATCAATGGTGCAAGCAGCTTTGGCAGTTAAAGATGGCCGGGCCGATGCTTTGTTTAGTGCCGGCAATACTGGTGCGTTGTTGTCCAGTGCCATTTTCTTGGTGGGTCGGATCAAAGGGGTCGATCGACCGGCTTTGGCAACGGCTTTACCGAGTTTTGGTGGGGCACATGATCAATTTGTCTTTATGGATTTAGGCGCCAATGCCGAGAGCAAACCAGCCCATCTTTACCAATATGGTATTTTGGGCAGCTTCTATGCCTCACATGTCCTTGGCATTGCAGATCCAACGGTGCGCTTGTTGAATAATGGCGCGGAAGAAGATAAAGGCGATGAAGTGCATAAAACAGCCCATCTTTTGATGAAAGACACGACAGCCTTTCACTTCTTAGGTAACATTGAAGCCCGTGAATTACTGGCCGGAACTGCTGATGTTGTTGTGGCGGATGGTTTCTCTGGTAACGCCGCTTTGAAAGCAACAGAAGGGACTGCTTTAATGATGCTTAAGCAACTTAAAGCAGCAATTATGGCTGCCGGTGTGCGTGGTAAGTTGGGTGGCGTGCTTTTAAAGCCTGCCTTTAAGACAGTGCAAAAGCAACTCGATTATAATGAAGCCGGTGGCGCAGTTATTTTGGGTGTGAAGGCGCCTGTTGTTAAGACGCACGGTTCAGCGAAGGCACCGGCAGTGGCCAACACAATCGGGCAAATTAAGACCATGTTGGACCACCAATTGGTGCCAGATATTGAAACGTTTATTGCAGCACACAAAGACGAATTACAAGCTGGAAAAGAAGCTTTAAGTACACAAGTTAACGGCTAATAGCGAGCTGTGACGATTTGAAGAGATATTGGAGAATAACACATGGCGACGGAAAAAGAAGCAATCTATAACATGATGGCAGATGAAATTGCAACGCGTTTTAGTATTAAGCGTGAAGCGGTGACGCCAGATTTAAACTTTTTGACGGATGTTAATGCGGATTCAATTGATTTTGTTGAATTGGTGTTAGAAGTCGAAGATATGTTTAACGTCAGCATTTCAGATGAAGATGCTGAAAACTTGGTGACGTTACAACAAACAGTTGACTATATCGTCGCACATCAAAATTAAAAATTAGTCATTTGACAGGCGTGCGACATTAAGCTATACTGATTTTCAAGTTAATCATTTTTAATGTGTTGAGAAGAGTAATGTTGTTGGAGTGTCCAGCGAGCTGTGTTTGGTGAAAACAGCCACTTTGGCAATGTGAAGATGAACTCATGACACACGTTCGTGCAGTGCAAGCTAAGCGATCGGTGGGAACCGTTATCTTCCCTAATCGTGCTGACCAAAAGGCAGCGGATTTTTTTGAGGTAGTTAACACTACGAACATGGGTGGTACCACGCAAGCAGCGTCCCTATACGAATCATAGCGTTCGTGTAGCGACGCTTTTTTAATACAATAATGATGACCACAACTAAAACAGCATCTTTGGAGGAAAAAACATGTCAGCAGTTCAATCACCAGCACCACTCATTTCTCAGTTACTTGACACTTGGATTCAAGGTGAGGGGAGCCAAGACTTCCCAATGGCCAACTATGCCAATGCGGCGGCTATTTTATATCAAAACGTTGCCGACATTAACTGGGTTGGGTTCTATCTTTATGATGACACTCAAAATCAATTAGTTGTTGGCCCATTTCTGGGCAAGCCAGCAGTTGCGTTGATTGCACCAGAAGCTGGGGTTGTTGGGCACGCATTTAGTGTCCAAGAAACCGTGGTGGTTGATGATGTGAACACCTTTGCCAATCATATTGTCTGCGATCCTAATTCAAACGCTGAAATTGTGATCCCATTGACAACAGCTGATGGGCGCCGTCTTGGCGTCTTAGACATTGATTCACCAACGCGTCAGCGTTTCTCGGCACAAGATCGTGCGAACTTAGAACATTTTGTGCAAACGTTATTAGCCTATGTCAAATAGTGCCAATAACGCAACAATATTAAATTAGGGGCAGGGCGCATTATCATGCGCCTTGAGGTTTGTGTGTTTAAGACACATAACCGTACATAAAAGGGTAACAAACATGTGGCAAACACTCATGACGCGTCACGATCAATTCGTGACAGCGCTATGGCAACATATTCAATTAACAGTCGTCGCACTCGTGATTGCGGCACTGATTGCGATACCATTGGCGATTTGGGCTGAAAATCATCGGCGCTACGCAGAATGGTTATTACAACTAACGGGTCTCTTTCAAACCTTGCCGTCACTGGCAGTTTTAGGATTACTGATTCCTGTGGTGGGGATTGGGGCACCTGCGGCATTAATTGCCCTGGTGATTTATGCGTTATTACCAATTTTTCAAAATACTTATCTTGGGTTAACGGCGGTTGATCAAGATGTCCGCGATGGGGGTCGTGCTTTAGGGTTATCTCGCCGACAGGTCTTGCGACGAATCCAATTACCATTGGCACAGCCAAGTATTATGGCCGGTCTACGGACGGCCATTGTATTGATTATTGGGACAGCTACCTTAGCGGCGCTGATTGGTGCTGGTGGCTTAGGTGATTTCATTTTGCTTGGTATTAACCGGAATAATACCGATCTTATTTTAATCGGGGCGTTTGCATCAGCGGCCTTAGCGTTAGTTGGTAGTTTTGGCGTTCGGTGGCTTGCCAAGTTGCAGCAAACTTGGCGCCGTGTGGTGTTGGTTGGTTTGAGTGTGCTCTTTATTGGTGGTAGTGTCGCGCCGTTATTACCGCAAAGACAAGCCCCCCAGACGATTACCATTGCGGGTAAACTGGGATCCGAACCAGAAATTCTAATTCACATGTATGCGGCATTGATTAAACAAGCGCAACCAGAGACGCGGGTGATTTTAAAACCAAATTTTGGGGTGACCACCTTTCTGTATGAAGCGTTGACTAGCAAGAAGATTGATCTTTATCCAGAATTTACCGGTACGATCACCGCAACGCTGGCCAAACCGCCAGTGACTTTACCAGTAGGTGCTGATGCCAAAACGACTTATTTAGCTGCTAAAAAGGTTGCGCAAGCACAACAGCTGACGATAACGCAACCCATGCAATTCAACGATACGTATGGGATTGCCGTACCGCAAGATTTGGCCAAGCAATATCATTTAACAACAATTGGGGACTTGCAGCACCTCCCGCATGCCAAGGCAGGGATGACGGCAGAATTCTTAGATCGACCTGATGGCATGCCGGCAATTGAGCAGACGTATGGGTTGAATTTACCCAAGGTGAGTTTGGACCCAGCACTGCGTTATCAAGCTGTGCGTGAACAGCAAGTATCAGTGGTCGATGCTTACACGACTGATTCACAATTAAAGCAATATCATTTGAAGGTGTTGGCTGATGATCGGCATGTTTTCCCAGTTTATCAAGGAGTTGGTCTGATGCGCTCAGATTTTGCCAAAACGCACCCAGAAATTGTGCGTGCGGTGAATCAATTGGCAGGTCACATCACCAATGAAGAGATGCAAACGATGAATTATGCGGTCAATGTCAACCATCAATCGGTAGAGCAAGTCGCCATTAATTATTTGAAAGCACACAAATTACTGAAATGATGACACCAGCAGAATTACAACAGCGCGTGATGTTGCTCTCGCAACAAGCATTTGGTCGACCGTTTCAACATCAAGCCACCTTTAATGCCCGTTTAAAAACGACTGGTGGGCGTTATTTTACGCATAGTCACCATCTCGAGTTTAATCCGAAAATGGCAGCGCTACCTGAATTTGATGGGATTATTAAACATGAATTAGTGCATTATCATTTGCATCTGCAACATCAAGGTTACCGGCATCGTGATCGTGACTTTAAGCAGTTACTGGCAGCAGTCGGTGGCGCGCGCTATGCCCCCAAATTAGCGGTGACAACAGCGCCCAAGCCAAAACGTCTGTGGCGTTATCAGTGTTGCAATGGTCATGTGCTAACCAGACAGCGACGCATTCAAGTCGACAAGTACCGCTGTGGCCAATGTCATGGGACGTTACGGTTGCTTGGGGAAGTTCCCAATTCTTAGTGGCAACATTCAGGTATAATAAAGACATCAGTAACGAGAAAGCGAGTGACATATGATACAACTTATTCTATCGGATCTTGATGAAACTTTACTCAACGATGACGGGACAATCCATCCAGAAAATATCGCAGCTATTCAGGCTTTTACCCAAAATGGCGGTTATTTTGTACCCAATACTGGCCGATCATACAAGTCTGTTTATGGGACGTTAGCACAACTTGGCCTTAACAAAACAACGCAATACGTTGTGTCCTATAATGGTGGGGCTATTGTGGCGATTGCCCCAGATGGTCAGGAAGAAATTGTTGTTGAACACGGCATGTCGTTGACATTAGCCCAAAAAATATTTGATTTGGGCCAAGTAAACGATGTCGTCGACACGCACGTTTATACGCGCGATAACTTGTACATTTACAATATCTCAGCCACCGATCAACGTTACATGACAGAGCGACAAGTGCCTTATACTGAAATCACGACAACCGATTTGAGCTTTATGGCCAACGAAGGCCCTGTTATGAAGGTTATTTTTGAACATCCCGATCCTGCTGTCCAACAGGCAATCGCTGATGCGGTGACCGCCGTTGTTGGCGATGAGATGTTGGTCACCTTTAGTTCAAACCGATACGTTGAGTTTAACCCGAAGGGCGTTGATAAAGGGGTAACAGGCTTAGAGCTAGCCGATATTTTAGGCATTGCCCGTGACGATACAGCGGCGATTGGTGATAATTTGAATGATGCAGCACAAATTAAAGCCGCCGGTGTTGGTGTGGCTGTTGCCAATGCCAAACCGGAAATTAAAGCCTTAGCTGATGTTGTGTTAACGACAACCAATAACGAAGCGGCAGTTGCCGATTTTATTCAGCACTATGCCCAAAAATCATAAATTAGCGCTGTTGCTTGCACGATTCTTACTTGGCGGACTAGCGATTATCTTATTTTTGACGCTATTTCTGGTGAGTGATTGGCAGCATTGGTCATTAGCCTTAACGTTAGGTCTGACGGTTGTTTTTTTTGTCCTCGTCAACGTGGGTTATATTTGGTTATTTTGGCTGGCTCGGCGACAACAGTTATTACATGAAGAAAAGGATGATGAATAATTTTGCTTGATTTATCCCAAAATCCAAACCCTAAATCATTAGGTCGACGCCTGTTTAATTTTATCGGGCTGGCTTTTTTGTTACTCTTAACGCCAAGTTTGTTAGTGGCCGCCAATTCGCAGCAATCCATTGGCCAACAACTCCTGTATGTGAGCTTGATGTTAGTGAGCTATAGCGTGTTAGGCTACCTGGCGTATCGATTGTTGAAAAAGACGACGCGCCAACCAGTTTTTCACCAACCAAATATCCGTGATTGGCGTCATCTGTGGTATATTGTCGGCATGTTTTTTGTCATGGTTGGCCTAGAATATGGGATTAATATGATCCGAATGGCTGTTACTGGCAGTGTTGATACTGAAAATCAAGTGGCTATTGAAGCGCTCGTGTCGCAGGTCAACATTACCATGGTTGGGATGTTGATTTATGCGGTATTTTTAGCGCCCGTCGTTGAAGAAATTGTCTTTCGTGGGTTAGTGGTTAATTATTTTTTCCGTCACAGTTGGTGGTGGGCCAGCATTATTTTGTCTGGTTTGTTATTTGCCTTCCCACACATGGGTGATATTCCAACGAACTTGCCCGACTTATTGAGTTATGCCTTGTACATGAGTATGGGGATGGTTTTAGCTTATGTGTACAAAAAGACTGGTAATATTCAAGATAGCATTGCTATCCATTTCTTGAATAATGCGCTGTCTATGTTACCGCTTATCTTACAAGTTTTCCGGTAATGCAACACTGAAAAAGACCCTAACGGCTGTGTTAGGGTCTTTTGTTTTAGAATTGTTGTAATGTTTTTGGCGTGTGTGTGAAAGGGACGAACCCATCGGGACTCATATAGCCAGAATCTTCAATTCGGACACCAGCAACATCAGGGATATAAATGCCTGGCTCAATCGAGAAGACCATCCCTTCTTGTAGTACCAAATCGCTGCCAGCCATGATTGAAGGGTATTCATGGACAGAAGCACCAAGACCGTGGCCGAGGCGGTGGACAAAATAATCACCATAACCGGCCTTTGTAATAATATCACGGGCAATGGCATCTAGTTCACCAGCGGTCATGCCAATTTTGGCCTGAGATTGCGCAGCCAATTGGGCTTCAAGGGTGACGTCGTAGATAGCTTTAGCTTGGTCGCTGATGGGGCCAAAAGCAACTGTACGCGTTGCGTCAGAGGCGTAACCCTCAGTCATAGTGCCTAAGTCAAATAGCGCCATTTCGCCAGCATGTAACTGGCGTGATGATGTCGCCCCATGGGGATCAGCGGCATGTGCGCCAAACTGGACCAACGTGTCAAAGCTCATGCCTGGCACACCAGAAAGCTTGAGTTCATATTCCAATTTGGCAGCAACGCCTAATTCGGTAACGCCTTCAGCGAGGGCAGCAAAACCAATCTCAAAAGCGCGATCAGCATCACGGCCGGCCGCTAACATGTGTTGAATTTCATCAGGTGTTTTAATCAAACGTAACCGATTAATTTCAGCCGTAATGTCCTCTTGTAGTGTGACATCTGGTAAAGCAGTTTGTAAGGCGTTGTAGCGGGTGACAGTTAAATTATCCGCTTCAATGGCAAAGGCGGTACCGTGAGATTGCGCACGGATATGTTGTGCCAACTTGGCCCAAGGATTTTCTTGGTCATCATAGCCGTAGGCTGGGTAAGTCCAGCCACTGGCTTTCATGCTATTGACTTCAAGGGCTGGTCCGAATAGAAACGGCTCGTGGTCAGCGAAAATAACCAAAGCGAGGACACGTTCCATGGGGTCAGATTCAAACCCCGAAAGATAGGCCACACTATGGAAATTTGTTAAGATGGCACCATCTAATTGTTGGTCCGTGAGCCATTGTGTTAGTGTCGTGAGTTTTTGATTAGTCATTTATCGCTCCTTTGTTAAAATGTATTATTTCCATTTTAACACTTTCACAAAAAAGTGTCTTTTCTTGTAACAAACAGAAACAATGATGAAAACTTGACGATATAGCCTTGTAAGCGTTTGCAA
>NZ_CBDKZH010000028.1:0-16151 GCF_965300815.1 Leuconostoc sp. | reverse complement strand
GAAAAGACGTTAGATCAGGTGATTGCGTTCTTTGACCAATATGATAACATCGACGCCATTGGGATTGCCGCCTTTGGGCCAATTGATATTGTGCCTGAATCAAAGACTTACGGCTATGTGCTGGACACGCCAAAACACGGCTGGTCAGGGTATAATTTCTTAGGCCGGATGAAGGCTTGGCGTGATATTCCTTATTACTGGACCACGGATGTCAATGGGGCTGGTTGGGCTGAGTTTACCACAGGGGCTGCCAAAGACGTTGACAATATGGTGTATTTGACAGTCGGCACGGGTGTTGGGGCCGGTATTGTCTCTGGTGGACACCTTGTCAGTGGTTATGGTCACCCAGAAGCCGGTCATATCTTCTTGCAAAAGCATCCAGAAGACACGTATGCGGGTCATTGCCCATTCCACGGTGCGAACTGTTTGGAAGGTTTGGCAGCTGGACCAGCCATCGAAGAACGCTGGGGCATGAGTGCCAAGGAAATTCCTGATGATCATTTGGCATGGCGCATGGAAGCCTTCTACTTGGCACAAGCGATTTTGGATTATACGATGATCTCGCGTCCAGAAAAGGTGGTACTTGGTGGCGGCGTGCCACACCGTGAGATTCTTTTCCCCTTAATTCGGGAAAGCTTTGCGGAACAAATGCATGATTATTTGGCAGTGCCACCATTGGATGACTATATCGTGCCAGTGGCTAATGGCGATAATGCCGGCATCCTCGGTTGCTTCTATTTGGCGAAAACATTGCGATAACCGTTGTTTAGTTAAATACTTACTTTTTGTCAAGTTGCGCGCTTTGTGTTACTATGAACACATCAATAACTCAGAGGGAAAATGATGGCAAAATTAGCAGAACATACAGAGGATTTACTCTGCGAGAATTTCACCAATACATTTCAGATTTTAGGTCGTAAATGGAATGGCCTGATCATTGAAACGTTGCTGATTAGCGGGCCAAAACGTTTCTTAGAATTGTCACGGGCGATTTCGGGCTGTTCTGACCGTGTGTTGGTTGAACGTCTGAAAGAACTTGAAGCCGTACAGTTGGTTAACCGTGTCACTTATGAAAATTCTAGTCTCATTGAATATAAGCTGACGGAGTCTGGTGAAGCAATGCGTCCGTTGATGGCAGCAATTCATGAATGGTCTGATCAATATAATAATGTGGCCAAGACAAAACATGACGACACAGACGCTTTAGCATGATATACTAGAGTTGTAGTCTAGCGCGTTTTAGTGCTGTGCCGTTATGGCAAATAGTCACTAAAATAGGTGCTAAAACAGTAAAATATGTTTTAAACACGATGAATGACCTAGTAATGATAGAACAAATTTAGCGAGCAATACAAGTTGGTGAAAGTATTGTATTTGCGTCTATGATGAATTTCAGTCAGGAGTGATTGGTTTAATCACCAACGTTTTGACAGCGTTATTGTCACTTAGAGCTGACGTTAGTCAGAAAATTGGGTGGTACCACGATCAGACGTCCCATGTTATCTCACGATAACATGGGACGTTTTTTATTCACGTGATTAAAACATCAGGCGTCGTATTGAAAGGAAATGATGATGAGTTTAACTGAAGAACTAACAGCATTAAAGGCTTCAGCCGTAGAACGAATTAACGCCGCAGACGCAGATATTGAAGCGTTGCGCGTCAGTTTGCTGGGTAAAAAAGGCGAATTAACTGCTTTACTGAAAGGGATGAAGGACGTTGCGCCAGAAGACCGCAAGGCAGTGGGCGAAATTGGCAACGATGTGCGCCAAACTATTACCGCTTTGTTGGCGGAAAAAAAGGCAGCTGCTGAAGCAGCAAAGCTTGAGGCACAATTGGCAGCTGAAACGATTGATGTGACGTTGCCAGGTAGTGCACATGTTGTGGGACAACCCCACGTTTTGCAACAAATTATTGATGAAATTGAACAACATTTCTTAGGTTTAGGCTTTGAAGTGATTGATGATACCGTTGATTCACCGGAAGTTGAAACCGACGAATATAACTTTGAACGGGAAAACTTGCCAAAGGACCATCCGGCCAGAGATATGCAAGATACTTTCTATATTACGCCTGAAATCCTGTTGCGGACGCAAACGTCCCCCGTACAATCGCGTTCATTAGAAAAGCACGACTTTTCAAAGGGACCCCTTAAGATGATTGCGCCTGGAAAGGTTTATCGTCGTGACACGGATGATGCGACGCATTCACACCAATTCCATCAAGTTGAAGGGATGGTTGTGGGTGAAAACATCACAATGGCTGACTTGAAGGGCACTTTGCTCTCAATCATGCAAGCCTTGTTTGGCGAAAAGCATCAAATTCGGATGCGGCCATCATATTTCCCATTTACTGAACCTTCAGTTGAAGTTGACGTATCTTGGAATGAAGTGACACCAGATACCAAGCCAGAAGATATTGAGTGGATTGAAGTGTTGGGTGCGGGGATGACGCATCCCAATGTTTTGCGTATGGACGGGATTGACCCAGAGAAGTATTCAGCGTTTGCCTTTGGCTTAGGCCCAGATCGTTTTGCGATGTTGAAATATGGCGTCGACGATATTCGGCAATTCTATTTGAACGATGTCCGCTTCTTGTCACAATTTAACCGAAAGGGGAACTAAACATGAAAACGAATTTAACATGGTTAAATGATTATTTAGACCAAACCATTGCGTTAGATCAACAAGCGGTAGCGGATTTAGCTGAACAAGTCGCCCGCACGAGTGTAGAAGTCGATAGCGTCACTACATTGGCGCAACAACAAGATGGTCTTGTTGTTGCTGAAGTTGTCAGTGTTGTACCACACCCAGATTCTGATCACATGGTTATCACACAAGTCAATATTGGTGAACCTGAATTGGTACAAGTTGTGACAGGGGCACCCAACGTAGCCGTGGGCCAATTGGTTGTTCTGGCTAAAGTTGGGGCACATATTATTAATCGCGAATCAGGCGAATTAATGACCTTAACAGCCGCTAAGCTACGTAGTGAAATGTCTTATGGGATGTTGGTAGCCTTACAAGAAATTGGGTTTGATAATAAAATTGCACCGAAAGACTTTGAAGCGGGTATTTATGTCTTTGGACCAAATGATGGTGTGCAACCTGGTGATGATGCCTTAGTGGCGCTGGGCATGACAGATCCCGTGTTGGATACTGATTTAACGCCTAATCGTGCGGATATGCTTTCAATGATTGGAACAGCGTATGAATTTGGGGCGATGTTAAAGCAACCAGTAACTGAGCCAGCATTTGATTTAGTCGAATATGAGACGTTAGCGCGTGATCAAGTTGATGTCGTGATTGAAGATGACACTTTGGCACCAAAGTATGCTTTGCGCGTGGTGAACAACGTGACGGTTGGGGATTCACCACTCTGGCTGCAAAAAGCACTTTGGAATGCGGGTATGCGACCAATTAACAATATTGTTGATATTACGAATTACATGATGTTGATGTATGGGCAACCTTTGCATGCGTTTGATTTTGATAAGTTATCGGATAAAACCGTGCATGTGCGTCGTGCTAAAACAGCGGAACAATTGGTGACGTTGGATGACCAAACGCGTGATCTTCGTCCGGATGAAGACATCGTGATTGCCACTGCTGATGAACCATTGATGCTTGCTGGTGTCATGGGTGGTGCCAGTTCAGAAGTTGATCATACGACACGACACATCGTTTTGGAAGGTGCTGTGTTTAATCCGAGTTTGGTGCGCGCGACGGCACGTCGTCATAATTTGCATTCAGAAGCTTCGGCTCGCTTTGAACGTGGCGTGAACTGGGATGCAACCTTTACGGCTTTGGATCATGCCGCACAATTGGTTGATGAATTAGCCGGTGGCCAAGTAGCCCGTGGCCGAGTGGTTGCAGCCGATACACCTTATGAAGAAATTGTGATGCCATTGACGGCGGCACGTGTGAATCAAATTCTTGGCACATCGTTGACGCTTGCAGATATTGCTGCCATTTTTGATCAATTAGCCCTGGACTATCAAATTGCAGCGGACACCATTCAGGTGACCTTGCCAGCGCGTCGACCAGATCTACGAATTGAAGCAGATTTGATTGAAGAAATTGTGCGCCTTTATGGTTATGACAATTTGCCTGTGACTTTGCCTTATGGGCCAACAACACCTGGTCACTTAACATTACGTCAGCGTCAAATTCGTGCAAGTCGTCGTATTATGGAAAGTTTGGGCTTGAATCAAGCCATTTCCTACGTCTTAACTACACCTGAAAAGGCACAACAATTTGCTGAAAATCCTGGTGAAAGGGTTGTCACGTTGAATTATCCAATGAGTTCAGATCGGACGACCGTTCGTCAAAATCTATTAGCGGGTCTATTAGAAGATGTTGTTTATAATGTCAATCATGGCGTGTCCGACGTGGCACTTTATGAACAGGGGCGTATTTTTATTGGGACTGACGACAATACGCAGCCAACTGAAATGGAACATTTGGCTGGTGTTTTGACGGGTACACGCGCAACTTCAAGTTGGCAACAGGATAAAACGCAAAAGCCAGTTGACTTCTATGATATGAAGGGGATTGTTGCTGAATATTTGGCCCAAATCGGTGTTGAAAATGTGCGTTATGAAGCGACAAAGCGCCACCAAAACATGCATCCGGGGCAAACGGCTGATATTTACAGTGGCGATGTTTATCTTGGTTTTGTGGGGCAAATTCATCCTAAGGTGACACAAGCCTATAAGTTAGCACCGGTATTTGGCTTTGAACTGAACTTGTTTGCAGTGATGTCACAAGTAACTGGTGACGTTGCTTATGCCCCAATTTCACGTTTCCCACAAATGCGACGCGATGCGGCGTTGTTGGTTGATGAACACATTCAACATGCTGACATTGTCGCCCTGATTCGTGAAACAGCTGGTGACAAGCTGGTGGATGTGCAGTTGTTTGATGTCTACACAGGGGATAATTTGCCTGCCGGTAAGCGCTCATTAGCCTATACATTGACGTATCAAGATAATGATGAGACACTAGTTGAAGCAGAGGTTAACGCTGACTTTGAACGGGTAACCAATGCATTGATCGCGCAACTTCATGTGGAAGTGCGTTAAAATCTTTTCTAATTAAATTTGAGTTAAGTCTGTTGGCACGGTATAATTATCAATGGACTATAACGATTACAAGGAAACCTCATGGCTAAAATAATTGTACACGGCGGCAAGCGCCTCCATGGTGAAGTCACAATTGGTGGCGCAAAAAACTCAACAGTAGCACTTATTCCTGCTGCTATTTTGGCGGATACACCAGTGACTTTTGATACTGTACCTCAAATTCTCGACGTGAAAAATTTGCAACTCATCTTGGATGCAATGAACGTTCAGTCAAAATTTGAAAATGGCAATTTGGCCATTGATCCGACACAAATTGTGGAAAGTGATTTGCCAAGTGGCGCAATTAAATCACTTCGTGCCTCTTACTATTTCATGGGGGCTTTACTTGGCCGCTTTAACCGCGCAACGGTGACTTTCCCTGGTGGGGATAACTTGGGCCGACGTCCGATTGATCAACACATTAAAGGTTTTGAAGCGCTTGGTGCCAAGGTAACGGAAAGCAACGATATTATCCATATTGATGCCACAGAAAATGGGCTAGTCGGCGCACGTATCGCTTTAGATACGGTTTCAGTTGGTGCAACAATCAATATTATTTTGGCTGCGGTGCGTGCTAAGGGTCAAACGATCATTGAAAACGCGGCACGTGAACCAGAAATTATTGATATTGCAACATTTTTGAATAACATGGGTGCCAACATTCGTGGCGTTGGGACGGATACCATTCGTATTTCAGGTGTGCCAACATTAAAGGCGACAAACACGCATACGGTCATTCCTGATCGGATTGAAGCCGGTACTTATATGAGTATGGCGGCAGCCTTTGGTGATGGGGTGACGATTAAAAACGTTATTCCAGAACATTTGGAGTCTTACACATCAAAATTGATTGAAATGGGTGTGAATTTGGACATCGGTGAAGATGCGATTCACGTCTACCCATCAGACGCTTTACAACCAGTTAATATTAAAACGATGCCTTATCCAGGCTTTGCTACTGATTTACAACAACCAATCACGCCACTATTGTTGATGGCTGAAGGTGAAAGTGTCATTCAAGATACAATCTATCCAAAGCGCGTGAAGCATATTGCAGAATTGCGTCGTATGGGCGGTGATATTGATTCTGAAAAGCCTGGTGAAATTCGGGTTAATCATTCACCACGTCTTGTCGGCACAGATGTTGCTGCTGCCGAAATTCGCGCGGGTGCAGCTTTAGTTATTGCTGCGGTGATGGCTGATGGCGACACTGTGATTAACGATGCTGATCATATTTTGCGTGGCTATGATCGTATTCAAGAAAAGCTTGCTGGTCTAGGCGCTGATATTACGATTGAAGGCATTGATTTAATTAATTTGATGCCATAGTCTTGTAATTTCATACGGCACATGATAAACTGTACTAGTTATAAACTGACTCTGTGACAAAAGTCTCAGGGCGCTAAGGAGAAATGATTATGCGAGCAGACATTCACCCAGAATACCGTCCAGTGGTTTTCCTTGATGCAACAACAGGTAAGAAGTTCTTGTCAGCTTCTACTGCAACATCAAACGACACGACTGAATTTGAAGGTAAAGAATACCCAGTTATCCGTTTGGATATCACATCAGACTCACACCCATTCTACACAGGTAAGCAAAAGTTTACACAAGCCGATGGTGCGGTCGACAAGTTCAACAAGAAGTTTGCTGGATTTGGTTTCAAGAACAACGAAGACAAGTAATTGTTCTGATAAAAGCGTTCACTTTGGTGAACGCTTTTATTTTTTAAAGCATAAAAAGAGAAAGGTTAGTAGTGCCATCATGACTGTTGGCTAGGATGATGCGCTACTTGCAAGGTGGAGACGATGCCACGAACAATTTTGCCAGTAAAACTGCATGAACAACTGACGGTGACTGTCGATGATATCCGAATTGATGGGATGGGAATCGTCAATATTACCCCCACTTATCCGCTTTATGTCGCGGATGCACTCCCAGGTGAAAAAATCACCATTGAAGTGACGCAAGTTGACAAATTCTCGGGCTATGCCAAGGTATTGCAACGCTTGGTGGCATCAGATCAACGTCAAAATAGTGATCGCCAGTATCTAATCGATGCGGGGACAGCCCCGCTTGTGAATCTTAAGTACCAAGCGCAACTTGACTTGAAACAGGCACAAGTTCAACGGTTGTTTGCCCAACGCGGGTTAGACGTGACGGTCGCACCAACCATTGGGATGGCGGATCCGACGTATTATCGCAATAAAACAATTGTCCCAGTTAAGTGGCAGAATGGCCATTTAACAAGCGGCTTTTATCGTCGTGGGACGCATGATTTAGTGCCAATGACAGACTATTTTGTCAATGATGCTAAAATTGATCAAGCCATTGTTGTGGTTCGCGATATCTTAGAAAAGTACCAAATTAGTGCGTTTGATCCGGATAGCCAAACCGGTGCAATTCGCTATATTATGATTCGACGTGGCTATTATTCGCATGAATTAATGGTTGTACTCGTCTCAAACGACGCAACTATTCCGCATGAGGCAGATGTGATTGCGGCATTGCGCGCTGAGTTGCCTGAATTAAAAAGTTTAATTTTTAACTTTAGTCCAAAAAAAGACTTTGTTTTGTTAAGTCCCAACAATCGAACATTATGGGGTGAGGATGCGATTCATGATACGTTGCTCGGGTACCAATTTGTTATCGGACCGAATTCGTTTTATCAAGTGAATCCGCAAACAACGGAAGTCCTCTATGATCTCGCAGCGCAAAAAGCGCAGTTGCAGCCAACCGATACGGTTATTGATGCCTATTCAGGTATTGGTACGATTGGGATTACGGTGGCCAATCGGGTGAAGCAAGTCTTAGGTGTTGAAGTGGTACCAGGCGCAGTGGCGGATGCACAACATAATATGCGGCTTAATGGGATTCAAAATGCCACTTATTTGTTAGCCGATGCGCCAGAACAATTTAAAATCTGGGAAGCGGCACAACTGCAGCCAGAAGTGGTCTTTGTTGATCCGCCTCGGCGTGGGCTAACGAGTGAATTAATTCAAGCAACCGTCGATATGGGGCCAGAACGCTTGGTTTATATTAGCTGCAACCCAGTCACTTTGGCGCGGGATGCCGCTGAAATTGTGCAAAAAGGCTATCAGATTGAAGGCCCAGTACAACCAGTTGATCAATTTCCACAGACATCCCATGTGGAAAGTATTACGGTTTTTAAGAAAAATTTCTAATCAAGTCACGCGTGTGCGATAGTTGCTATCGCTGGGGATATTTTTGGAGAACACATGGATTATTCAATAGCAAAAATTGGCGACATTTTAAACGCCAAAACACAAGGTAGTGGCCAAGTCACAGGCGTGAGCTTTAACTCACGCCAAGTGGTGCCAGGGGATTTATTTGTGGCTTTAGTCGCTGATAACGATGGGCATCAGTACATTCAAGATGCCTTACAGCGTGGGGCAGTAGCCGTTTTGGTTGATGATCAACACGACATCCCAAACGATGTACCAGCTGTGGTTGTGCCAGATACGCTGATTGCGCTACAACAACTGGGCGCTTTTCGTCGCCAGGAGTTGAACCCTAAAGTAGTTGCCATTACGGGCTCTAATGGGAAAACAACCACAAAGGATATGACGGCTGCGGTGATGGCGAAACGTTATAAAACCTTTAAAACACCAGAAAATTTCAATAACGAGATTGGTGTGCCGATGACGTTGTTGACCATGCCAGCCGATACGGAAGTATTAGTTGTTGAACTGGGGATGGATCGGCCAGGTCAATTGACGGCACTTTCCAAACTAGTTGTGCCGGACGTGGCGATTATTACCATGATTGGTGAAGCGCATATCGAATTTTTCCAAACACGCGCTAAGATTGCTCAAGCTAAATTGGAAATTGTGGCTGGTCTGAAACCAGATGGCGTCTTGTGCATTCCGTTTGATGAGCCGCTGTTAACGCAAGCGGCTATTGCCCAACAGGTGGTGTTGTTTGGCGACGGTGTCTCGGCAGTTCAGGGCGATGCGACGACGACAACATTTACGTATCAAGAAACTCGATTTGCAATTCCGTTAATTGGCGGTTATAATATTATGAATGCGCTCGCAGCAGTTTCAGCGGGTATCTTACTACATATTGATTTAGACGACGCCGTTGAGGCGCTACAAACATTTGATTTGACTAAAAATCGCACAGAGCGACTCGTGACAGCACGCGGCGTGAATTTGATTAGTGATGTTTATAATTCAAATCCGACGGCCGTAGCAGCAGTTCTGGCGACATTAAAAGCAATACCGGCATCACACAAGTATGTTGTGCTGGGAGATATGTTAGAATTAGGCGAACAAGCAGCCACATTACATGCCAATTTGGCCAAAGAAATTTTGGCAGCAAACGTGACTGGTGTTTACCTTGTTGGGCAATTGTTTACGGCAAATACAGCCCCAATTTTAGCGCCACACTTTGATTCAGAGCACTTGCATTTATATGACACACATCAACTTGATGCACTTATTGCAGACCTTAAGACGTTAGGGGATGCAGGGGATGTGATCTTATTAAAAGCAAGTCATGGCATTCATCTAGAAAACGTTGTTAATGCATTAGTACAATAGTTGTTGTATTTTTGGGGGATGCAGAGTTGAAACGCACGCAACACAATACCAGGCGACGTCATTTATGGCATACTGGTATTTTGGTTATGTTACTGCTAGGTGTTGTTAGCCTATCGAGTTTGGTTGCTTTGAGAACAACTGCTGATGCAAAGATTTCCAAAGCGCTGATGAAACGAGCAAAGGCCGACAATGGTCTAAGAACTGCGATGAGTGATCAAACGGTTTTTCTAACCCATAATCAGCAAGCAGTACAGTTAGATCAGCAGCTAAAAGCCGCTGGCTATGTCGGTTCCGCGTTAGTTGTGTCGCATGGGCAAGTAATTTTGCAACAAGGCTATGGTTATGCCAACCAAGCCAAGCAGCAATTAAACAATGCACAATCATTGTTTCAAATTGCCTCTTTGCAAAAAAGCTTTACCGCAACGTTGATTATGCAACAAGTGCAGGCTGGAAAGCTCAGCTTGGATACGACGTTAGCAACGTATTACCCGGATGTGCCAGATGCCAATCAAGTGACGATTCGCCAATTGATGACGATGACGAGTGGCTTGGGTGAGTATATTCTGGGGCATCAGGTGACAACCGAACAAGAAAACGTCGCCTTTGATGCAGCGCATGTGCGACTACTGGGATCAAAGGCTTGGGCTTATCAGGCGGTGAATTATCGTTTGTTAGCTGGAATTTTGATGAAAATTACGGGACAGTCGTATGATCAGTTATTTGATCGGGTCTTTAATCAACAATGGCAGCTCAACGTTGTTGATTATCGCCACTTTGTGACGCAAGCGCATCGCACAACTGGTTATCAAACACGCAGCTACAGTGAGCCAACCGCAGATAACCCAGGATTATTTGCCAGAGAGACAGGCACTGGCAATATGGCCATGACAGTCGGCAAGCTGTATGCTTATTATCGCCTACTGATGCAACATCGGATTGTTGACAGTCAGTGTTTACAGGCGATGTGGACACCCGTACCTGGGGAATCGTATAGTGCCGGTTTGTATCATCATGCGCAGTATCGTGATGGACACGGTGTTATTACCGGATATGAGCCGACTGTACTGTTCACGCCAGATGGTCAAGATGCGGTCATCTTATTGAGCAACGTATTTGAAAAGGGTAAGAGCTGGCAACCGCTAGCTAAAACCCTCTTTACACAAATTACAGCGATAAAAACGTCATAACGGTTTATCGCACACGCGCCAAAGCGCGCAGAGGAGAGAAATTTTGAAGTTTAGTGAATTAGGTTTATCACAAGATATTTTGGATGCCATTACAACACATGGTTATGTGGAAGCAACACCAATCCAAGAAAAGACAATTCCGCTAACATTAGCGGGTAAAGATGTTATTGGTCAAGCGCAAACAGGAACTGGTAAGACAGCTGCCTTTGGTTTACCAATTTTAGAAAACATTGATTTAGATAACAAAAATATTCAAGCATTAATCGTGTCACCAACACGTGAATTAGCGATTCAAACAGCAGATGAATTGAAGAAGTTGGGTCATGACAAGCACGTTGACGTGCAAGTTGTCTTTGGTGGTGCAGATATTCGCCGTCAAATCCAAAACTTGAAGTCACATCCACAAATTTTGGTGGGAACACCAGGCCGTTTGTTGGATCATATTAACCGTAAGACAGTTAAAATTGATCAAGTGAAGACATTGGTTTTGGATGAAGCCGATGAAATGTTGAACATGGGCTTCTTGGATGACATCGAAGCCATCATTAAGAACACACCTGCAGACCGTCAAACATTATTGTTCTCTGCTACAATGCCACCAGCAATCAAGCGGATTGGTGTCAAGTTCATGACTGACCCTGAACATATCCAAATTGAAGCTAAGGAATTGACAACTGACTTGGTTGATCAATACTTTGTTCGCGCACGTGATAACGAAAAGTTTGACACAATGACACGTATCTTGGATGTACAAGCACCTAAGTTGGCGATTGTGTTTGGTCGTACAAAGCGTCGTGTTGAAGAATTGGCCCGTGGTTTGGAAGCCCGTGGTTACCATGCAGCTGGTTTGCACGGTGATTTGACACAACAAATGCGTTCACGCGTGTTGTCACAATTCAAGTCACACGAAATCAACATTTTGGTTGCAACTGATGTGGCAGCCCGTGGTTTGGACGTTAAGGATGTGTCACACGTCTATAACTTCGATATTCCACAAGATCCAGAATCATACGTTCACCGTATTGGCCGTACAGGTCGTGCGGGGGCTGAAGGGGTGTCAGTCACTTTTGTTGCTCCAAATGAAATGGATTACTTGCGTGCAATTGAAGACTTAACTAAGAAGCGCATGACACCGTTGCAACCTGCAACACTACAAGAAGCACGTATTGGCAAAATCAAGAACGCTGCTGGTGAAGTGTCAAAGTTGGTTAACACAGTTGATGCTGATGACATTCAATCAGAAGTTGAAAAGTTGACAGCACAATACAGCTCAGAACAATTGGCAGCGGCTTTGTTGTCATCTGTTGCTGATTTGGAAAAGCAAAACACACCAGTTGAAATCACACGTGAACGACCATTGCCACGTCGTCGTGGTGGTAACGGTGGGTCATCATCACGTCGCAGCGGTAGCAGCGATCGTCGCGGCAATGGTGATCGCCGTGGTGGTAACCGTGAACGTCGCGGTAATGGTGGTCCACGTCGTGAAGGTAATGGCGACCGTCGTTTTGGTGATTATAAGCGGCGTGATGGTCGCTCAACAGAACGCCGTACGGGTGGCGCACGTAAGAGTCGTGAATTTACAGTTCGCGAAAAAGATTAATTTTCGCACCAACAAAGCGTTTTAAATCCGGCGTTGTGTGACGCTCAACCATGCAACACGTTTTATAAAGTTATACGATGAAACCGTCCAAACAAGTGTTGGATGGTTTTTCATTAGTTAAGGGTGAAGGAGACAGACGATGCAAACAGTTGCTGAAGCGATTGCTTATATCCATAATCGACCTAAAGGTGGACAAAAAGAGTCCTTGGCACGCATGCACACGTTGTTAGCGGCATTGGGTCGACCACAAAATACGTTGCCACCAGCTATTCACATTACGGGTACTAATGGCAAAGGGTCGGTTGCCACGATGACCAGTAATATTTTACGTGTCGCTGGGTATCGCACCGGTCTGTTTATCTCACCCTTTATCACTGATTTTCGTGAACGTATTCAGATTAATAATAACTTAATACCAGCAGAAGACTTATTAGCGGTCACGCAACACGTTGCCGATGTGTTGGTGACAGTTGATGCCGCTTTGGCACCAGATATACCAACTGAATTTGAGGTCTTAACGGCCATTATGATGACTTATTTTGCGCAGCAAAATTTAGATGCCTTAGTGATTGAGGTTGGGATTGGCGGGCAATTGGATTCAACCAACGTGATGCCCAATGCACGGGTCGCAGTGATTACCAGTGTTGGCTTGGATCATCAAGCCTTACTTGGTCCTACGATTGCAGCGATTGCCACGCAAAAAGCGGGGATTATTCATGATGACATGGCGGTTGTGATTGGTGATTTACCAGATGAGGCGCAAGCAGCAATTGCTGCAATAGCTAAAAGGCCGCTCATACAAGGTCAGCTGAATGCGTATGCACAAGGCTTGCCAGGGACTTATCAAATTCAAAATACGGCCACGGCAGTGGCTGCCATTACTGCCTTTGATGATCGAATCACATCAACGCAAATCCAACAAGGATTAGCCGAGAGTCGGTTTTCTGGTCGTTTTGAACGTCTCAAGCCCAATGTATTACTTGACGGGGCCCATAATGTTGATGGCTTAAGACAGCTGCATCAGGCCTTGCAAGACTTAGATGAGCAACCGGAGACAATCACGTTAGTTATTGGCAGTCTCATGGATAAAAATGTGGCGCTAGCTTTTGATGACCTCTTAAAAGATCATCGTCTCCAAATTGTGTTAGTCCCATTAGTTGGGCCGAATGGGCGCCATAGTTTAGACATCGCAGCAGTGGCGCAACAATACGGGCTAGCCACTGCCGACAGCTGGCAGGCAGCGTATCAAGCTAGTTCATCAGATTTGATTGTATTTACTGGGTCACTATATTTTGTGAGTGAGGTGAGAGGAAAAATATGAAACAAGTTGAAACAAAATTATCAGCACGCTTAATTTTAAGTGTGTTAGCCATTGGCTTACTAGGCTTCACCGATATTATGTTGGAAACGGCTTTAAACGTGAGTTTTCCAATTTTGATGACCACATTTAATGTCACGTCAAGTACGGTCCAGTGGTTAACTTCCGGTGTCATCTTGCTTACCAGTATGGTGGTTATTTTGTCACCCTGGCTGAAAAAGCGGTTCACGAATCGTAGTCAATTTATTGTGGCAACCCTGATTTCGATTGCTGGTGTGTTGATTGATGCGGTGAGTCATGATTTTAGCTTTACCTTATTTGGCCGCTTGCTCCAAGGTATCGGTGGCGGTGTTGGAATGCCACTGATGTACAATGTTATTTTTGAACAAGTACCAGAGAATAGACGCGGCACAATGGTGGGCCTTGGGTCGTTAATTATTTCCTTTGCGCCTGCCATTGGGCCGGCTTTTGGTGGTTATTTAACGCAAAATTATGGCTGGCGAACGGTATTTTGGGTTGTTTTACCCGTGCAAATTGGGTCGTTGATTCTTGGGTGGTTTACAATTAAGCAAGTCTCAGTGGTGGTCAAAGAAAAGCTGGATTGGATTGGTTGGTTGCTCTTGAGCACGTTCTTTGTCACCGGGATTTTCATGATCGAACGGATGAGTACACATGGCTTTACCAATGGCTATAGTATCGGCCTTTTTGTCATCATGTTGGGTAGTATTTTGACCTATCTGTGGTATGCCAAACGCGAACCGTCACCATTGCTTGATCCGCAAATTTTTAAGTTTAAGACATTTTCATTTAGTATTGCCGCATCATTTGTGACGCAAACCGTGAACTTAACCTTTAACTACGCCATTCCAATGGCTTTGCAAATTGTGCTTTTCCAAAATGCGCAGGTGGCTGGTTTAGCGTTACTACCAGGTGCTTTGGGTTATGCCTTCATGGCGATTGTGTCAGGCCGACTTTACGATCGCTACGGGGCTAAATTGCCGATTATGATTGGGTTAAGCTTGATGATGATTGGGACATTGTGCATGGCTATCCTCCCATTGAGTGTTGCCAATATGACATTGAGCTTTATGATTGTGCAACTCGGCGCTGGCTTCTGGTTTGGTAATAACATGACCCATGCGGTCAGCCATGTGGCGGTTGCGCATCAAAATGCCGGGAACTCGATTTTCTCAGCCACGAATAACTATTCAGCAGCCGTGGGTATTGCCTTAGCTGCTGGTGTATTAGCGATTTTCCAAAATCAGGTAGTGGATTCAAAAGCAGCCTTTGTTGCGGCAACACGCGCTGGTACTGTTTGGATGTTTAGATTAGATATTTTGTTGATTGTGATTGCTGGGAGTTTGTCCCTTTGGGCATTACGTGTTGTGAAGCAACGCGCATTATAACGTATCATCTCACAGAGAGGTGAGATGACAGTGACATTAAATGACCAAATCAAAAAGTACTATGCAACGTTGGGACAAGATGCGACGCAGCAATTGCACATGCTGCGCCGTTTTTTTCCAAATGACTATGATCTCAATGAAATGACACAGGATAATCAAGAAGATTTTATTGCCCAAAATCCTACGATTAACCGCGCGTTGCTTATTGGGATGGCGATTGGTCGTCAGGTCGCTAGTGTGACCCGGCCGAAAATGTTAAGTGCGAAATTTTCGGAAGAAATTGGACACTATGCGCAAAAACAACTGGGTCACTTACCCCAAGAACAATTATGTGTGGCGTTATTAGATGCGCAACTGAACGTGATTGGCTGGGAAACCATTTTTGTCGGTAGTTTAACGCATGTTCAAGCATCCCCACGGGAAATTTTTCAGCGTGTCCTCAAGGCCAATGCGCTAGGTTTTATGATGATTCATAATCATCCTAGTGGTAATGTGACGCCATCAGATAGTGATTTACAGTTTAGTCAACAATTACAAAATTTGGGCACACAACTTGGAATGCCCATGTTTGATTCTTTTATTGTCACAGGTGACAGCTATTGGAGTATGTCAGAAAATCAGCAGCTCACCAAACATTGGACACAAGGAACGACTTCTGAGTGATCAGTGTGCGTGATAAACAGACGTATCGCAAGACCATTAGGCCCGCGCCTGGGGTGTTTCCTGCGATGCGTCTTTTTTTGTCTCTCAAAAACTGGTAGAATGAAATAGATTGATTTCATAATGAATAGAAAAGGATAAGCTGTTGCTCTGATCGCTAGTCAGTCAGGGCAACAGCCCATAACAATATGACAACAGAAAAACCAGCAGTATGGTACGGACATCTGCATACGGATTAATATACGGGCGCACGTCGTGGGCGGATTCATAGCACCCGCGGTACGTGTGAGGCG
>NZ_CBDKZH010000027.1:0-16160 GCF_965300815.1 Leuconostoc sp. | reverse complement strand
AGCTATTATAATAACAACATAAAATTTAATTTCACATAGAGGTTGCGATTGACAGGAGTCGCTTATCTGAATTGTTGTAGCAATTGGGAGGGTAAGTCAAAGGGGAAATCGCCGAAATGAACGAACACTACAAAGTTGGTTTGTTGGGCTAATGGTTAAGAACTATTAGACTGTCGTTAGAAATAACGGTGAGCTATGGAAACTGTCAAAAATGCAAGCTTTAGAAGCCTTTTGTCCGTGACCATGTCTCGAACAGAAGGCTTTTTATGTTAGCAATTAGGGCATCGTTAAGGTGGAGAAGGTATATGGATTATTCAACAAACGCACAAGCACATTTGACCATTGACGGTGTCGATGCCGTCACATTGGCCAACACTTATGGCACACCATTATATGTTTACGACGTCTCTAAAATCCGTCAAACGATGCGTGCGTTTAAAGCAATTTTTGAGCGTGAAGCTGTCCCTTACGTTGTGAGTTATGCCTCAAAGGCATTTTCAACGAAGGCCATTTATCAAGTTGCCCAGCAAGAAGGTATCCACGCAGATATTGTCTCGGGTGGTGAATTATACACGGCTCTGGCAGCCGGTTTTCCAGCAGCACATTTGAGCTTTAATGGCAATAATAAGAGTTGGGATGAGCTAACCATGGCGGTACGTGCTGGCGTGGGCACGATTATTGTTGACAATTTCTTAGAGTTGCAATGGTTATCAGAAATTGCTGCTGCGCAACAAGTACAACAAGCTGTTTTACTGCGTATTTCGCCAGGTATTTCAGCACATACCCATGAATTTATTAGCACTGGTCAGCAAGATTCTAAATTTGGCTTTGATTTATTAACTGGTCAAGCAAAACGCGCTTATGAGATTGCACGATTGGATACAAACCTTGATTTACGTGGCTTACATGCCCACATCGGGTCACAGATTTTTGATGTCACGGGCTTTGAAAAGAACGCTGCTTTACTTGCCGATACAGCCCATAGTTGGGGTTGGACGCCAGCCGTTATTAACGTTGGTGGTGGTTTTGGGATTCGGTATACCGATGATGATACGCCACTGCCTGAAAGTGACTATGCTGCAGCAATCATTGCCACGCTGAAAGCAAAAGCTGAAGCATTTGCCTGGCCAATGCCGGAAATTTGGATTGAGCCAGGGCGTTCGATTGTTGGGCCAGCCGGGCAAACACTTTATACAATTGGGTCACGCAAGGATATTCCGGATTTACGCCAGTATCTTGCCGTTGACGGAGGCATGGGGGATAATATTCGACCAGCCCTTTACCAAGCGAACTACGATGCGGTGTTAGCCAATGATCCCAATGCGCCAACGACTGAAGTTGTGCGGGTTGCTGGTAAATATTGCGAATCAGGGGATGTGTTAGTTTGGGAGCAAGCGCTACCGCAAACCAAAGCTGGCGACATCTTAGCCGTTCAAGCAACTGGCGCCTATGGTTATGCCATGGCTTCCAATTACAACCGCAATCCACGACCAGCAGTAGTTTTCGTGGAAAATGGCGCACATCAATTGGTTGTGGCACGGGAAACTTATGCCGATATCGTCGCGTTAGATCGTGCCTACGACCTTGCCAGCACACCAGAATAATCAAAAGAGGACAAAAACATGACAACGACAGAAAATGCAGCCCAAGAATTGATTGATTTCATCGCCAATGCCAAAAAATTCACGCCTGTGAAAGTGACTTATAAAGGGGTTTTAGCCGGTGAAATTCCGGTAACGGTGCAACAATTTGGCGGGGTGTCATTTGGACAACTGATCGGCGATTGGGCTGATATTGCGCCACTGATTGCTAATTTACCAGCTGAAAATGTTTATATTGAAAATGATGCACGGCATTCAGCTGTCCCATTGCTCGACAAAAAGGCTGTGAATGCCCGTATTGAGCCAGGGGCAATTATTCGAGATCAGGTCACAATTGGGGATAATGCCGTCATTATGTTAGGCGCAGTCATCAACATTGGTGCAGAAATTGGGGCCGGCACGATGATCGACATGGGTGCCATTTTAGGCGGTCGTGCGATTGTGGGTAAGAACTCACACATTGGCGCTGGGGCCGTCCTAGCTGGGGTGATTGAACCCGCTTCAGCAGAACCCGTCCGTGTTGGCGACAACGTATTGGTCGGGGCAAACGCCGTTGTCATTGAAGGGGTTCAGATTGGTGACGGTGCCGTGGTTGCGGCTGGCGCCATTGTGACCAAAGATGTGCCAGCTAATACTGTAGTGGCTGGTGTACCGGCGAAAGTAATTAAAAAAATTGATGCCCAAACCCAACAGAAAACAGCTTTAATTGATGCTTTGAGAGGACTATAATGCAGGACACAGCAGACATTTCATCGGCCATACGGACCTATCGACGCGACTTACATGCAATTCCCGAATTGGCCTTGGCAGAATACAAAACGCATGATTATTTGTTAAAGCAACTCAAATCTTGGCAAAATGATACGATGACCATTCGAACGGTTGATGCCTTACCAACGGCTATTTTGGTGCGTATACAAGGAACGGCCCCACAGCGAACGATTGGTTATCGGGCAGATATTGATGCGTTGCCAGTGACAGAAGCAACAGGGCTACCATTTGCGTCAACGCATCCGGGTAAAATGCATGCGTGTGGACACGATGTGCATATGAGTATTGCTTTAGCTATTGTGCAATATTTCAGTCAGCATCAGCCCAAAGATAATTTGATTGTCTTCTTTCAACCGGCTGAAGAAGCGATGAGTGGTGGGAAATTAGCTTATGATCTCGGGTTATTTACAGGCGAGTGGCGACCAGATGAATTTTATGGGATCCATGATCAGCCTGATTTACCAGCAGGGGTGTTGAGCACACGTCCAGGGACTTTGTTTGCCGGAACGGCTGAACTGAAGGTTACGATTCATGGTCAAGGAGGCCATGCGGCTTATCCCCATTTGGTCAAAGACCCGATTGTCGCTGCTGCAGAATTAATTTTGCAACTGCAAACGGTGGTGTCGCGTTCGGTTGATCCCATGCAAGGTGGGGTGGTGAGCATTGGGGTGATTAATGGTGGGATTGCTAATAATGTGATTCCCGATGCTGTGCATTTTGAAGGAACTGTCCGGAGTATGACGAAAGCCGGCCTTGACATCATGATTCGTCGTATTCGTCAAATTATTGATGGTGTTGCCTTGGCCAATGATTTAGAGATTGCGGTTGAACTAGAAAGTGGCAGTTATTTACCAGTTGAAAATGATCCAGTCTTGGCACAACAAATGATGACGTTTATGCAGCAGGCAGATAATATTGACTTCCAAGTGGCGCAACCAGCCATGACTGGTGAAGATTTTGGTTATTTGTTGCAGCACATCCCCGGCGTGATGTTGTGGCTTGGTGTCAATGATACCCATCCCTTACATAGTCCAGAACTATCAATTGATGAAGCAGCGCTGGTCCCTGGATTTGAAGCCTTAAAAGACTTTTTAATTTGGCGGATGACAGTTGTAGCGTAAGCCTTAGTAACCAGTGCTTGGAATTTTTAGAGGAAAAGTTATGTACGAAAATATTCAGCTGATCACGGCAGTGGTCACACCATTTGATCATGCCGGCCAAATTGATTATGCCGCACTGACGAAAGTGATTGACCACTTGTTGGCGCATGGCACACAAGGTCTTGTTATTGCTGGGACAACTGGTGAGTCCCCAACTTTGACCCATGATGAAAAGTTGGCCGTTACAGAATTTATTGCCAGTTATGTTGGTGATCGTGTCTTATTGATTGCGAATGCGGGAACCAATAATACGGCAGAATCTGTTGAAATGGCGCGTGAATTAAGTGCCATTTCAGGTATTGATGCTATTTTGGCTGTGACCCCCTATTACAATAAGCCAAGCCAAGCAGGGATGATTGCCCATTTTAGTGCCATTGCTGATGCCGCGACAAAACCCGTCATGCTGTATAATATTCCCGGTCGTTCTGCCGTTGGTTTGACGGTTGATAGTGTCGTGCAGTTGGCACAACACCCCAATATTAATGCTATTAAGGAAACCACGTCGGCTGAATTTATCGGGGCAGAAGTTGAATTGACTCAGCACGAGGATTTTGCCGTTTACACCGGTGAAGATGCGCAAACTTTAGCCGCATTTAGTCTGGGGGGGGCCGGGACAATTTCTGTTGCAGCACACCTATATGGGGATGAGATGACGGCCTTATTTACAGCTATGTTGGCCGGTGATTGGCGGCAAGCTGGTCAAATCCAGCGTCAATTAACGCCTAAAATGACGGCTTTATTTCATTGGCCATCCCCGGCACCAGTGAAAGCTAAGTTGGCCGAACAAGGCTTGTTGCACAACATCACGCGGCTACCGATTCTACCTTTAACAGCTGAGGAAACCAAACAATTAACGACACGATTGGAGGCAGGGGAATGACGCGCGTTATTTTGGCCGGGGGCTTTGGTAAATTAGGCCAAGCCATTCAAACTGGTTTAATGGATTCAGCGTTTGAAATTGTTGGGATTTTAAGTGGACACGCACATGTGAGTGCCTATCCGGTTTGGACAGCTCTATCAGAAATTGATCAACCAGCAGATATTTTTTTGGATGTGAGTACGCCAGCAACAGTGTATGACAATGCTGTGTGGGCGATTGCACATGATATGGCCGTTGTCATTGGTACGACGGGACTAACGGATGACCAAGTAGCTGATTTACGGGAACGTGCAGCTGGTGGACGTGGGGTATTGATTGTCCCTAATTTTAGTTTGTCAGCGGTGTTACTCATGCAATTTTCCGAATTAGCAGCGCGGTATTTTCCGGATGTCGAAATTGTTGAAGCGCATAATCCTAAGAAAATCGATGCCCCTTCGGGGACCGCTGTGACAACTGCTAAGCGCATTGCGGCTGCACGGCAACGTGACCCGGAGCCAACAACGACAGGGCCAGCACGTGGTGAAGTGATTGACGCTGTTCCTGTACATGCGCTGCGCTTACCAGGCTATATTGCACAACAAACCGTGTATTTTGGTGGTCTGGATGAACAATTGACCTTGAGCCAAAGTACGACGAGTCGTGCGGCGTTTGTGCCAGGGGTACTGCGTGCTTTACAAGGCGTAACCCAGATAAGTGGCTTGGTAATTGGCCTCGATCATGTGCTTTAATTGTGGCGGTTGGTTATTTTTTAACATATTTTGAGCAATTACCGAATGGATTGCGTACAATAGTAATATGAAAAAAATTACGAAAATCGCAACCCAAAAGCAAGCTGGACGCTACAGTATTGACTTAGACAACGTTTTTGCTTTCGGCGTTGCAGAAAGTGTCTTGATTAAATACGGTTTAGCCAAGGGCCGAGAATTAGATGATGCCTTAATTGCACAAATCAAATATGATGATGCCATTGCCAAAGCACTAAATACAGCGTTAAATTATTTGGGCCATGCGTTACGGACTGAAAAACAAATCCGCCAGAAATTATCGGATCAACAAGTGACTGAGACGATTCAAGATGCCGTATTGGCACGATTAAAAGAGTTAGGTTATGTTGATGATTTCAACTATGCTAAACATTACGTGGCAACCAAAAAGCGCTTGTCACCCAAAGGGCCGGTGGCCATTAGTTTGGCATTACAGCAAGCGGGGGTACCAGCATCAGCGATTGCCCAAGCACTGGCAACTTATACAACAGTTGAACAGCTAGCCGTTGGGGAACAACTCGCGCTAAAATTAGCCCAACGTTATCAACGTGAAGCCACACGTGCTAAACAACAAAAGATTGTCCAAGCGCTCGTACAAAAAGGCTTTTCGTTTGATATTGCCCAGACCGTTGTGGCGCAGATTGATTTTGCTAATGATGAAGACACAGAACGTGCCAACGTGATTCGGCAAGCTGAAAGGCTGTGGTATCGCTATCGCAATGTCACTGAGTCGGAACGACAATATAAAGTTAAAAATAAACTTTACACCAAAGGCTTTTCGGCAGAATGGATTGACGTGGCCCTTCAAACCGTTACCCAAAGTGATGCGCTGACAGAATTTTCTGAGTAAAGATAAAGGCCGTCTTTGGCACTCTTTTGGTAAAGTGCTTGTAGTCTATCATTTACGTATAATATTTGATACAATGAAATAGCATTCGGTGTTAGAAGAGTAGGTACGATCATGAGTTTTGATAAGTCAAGTCGCGGGCCACGCGAAGGTGATTTCATCACGATCAAAAGTTATAAGCATGACGGCTCGTTGCATCGAACTTGGCGCGATACCATGGTTTTAAAAACCAGTGAAAATGCAATCATTGGATTAAACGATCATACTTTAGTGACAGAAGACGACGGACGACGGTGGGTGACACGTGAACCGGCAATTGTCTATTTTCATAAAAAGTATTGGTTTAATATTATTGCCATGATTCGTGATAATGGGGTATCGTATTACTGTAATTTAGCGTCACCCTTTGTCTTAGATAAAGAGGCGCTAAAGTATATTGATTACGATTTAGATGTCAAAGTTTTCCCTGATGGGGAAAAACATTTGTTGGACGCTGATGAATATGCAGCACACAGCAAAAAATGGCATTATCCACCAGAAATCGATAAGATTCTGAAGGCACATGTTAAGATTTTAGTTGACTGGATCAACGAAGGCACGGGCCCTTTTTCACAAGGATATGTCGATGTTTGGTATACAAGATACCAACATTTGATGCAACAGCGACTTAAAGATCGTCGTTGATAAAGCGAGCAGCACGTCAGAAATGACGTGCTTTTTGTATGCTAAAATAGACAGTATGATGAGAAATTAACGTCACACAGATGTATGTTAAAGTGATGAAAAGAGGCGTAAATGGCGGTAACAATTTATATGGCGCATGCCCAGGCTGATTTACGGGGTGCGTTATTGGCAGATGCTCAGCAAAAATTAGCGCAAGATGCAGCAACCACAGTGTATTATATCGTGCCCAACCACGTTAAATTTGATAGTGAAGTGACGGTTTTACAACGGCTGGCGCAACAAAATGGCTATGATCCTCAGTCAGATTTGTATGCACAAAGCCGTTTACAAGTCTATTCCTTAACTCGTTTAGCTTGGGCATTGCTCAAAGACATGCCCAATCAGCAGCCAGATATTGTGCAAAATACTGGGTTATTTATTATGGTATCCGATATTTTACGTGAGTACGCGCCACAATTACCAATTTTTGCCCGAATGCAGGCGAAACCAGGGTTTATCGCCGCTTTAGTGACCCAACTGGTTGAGTTGCGCGCGAGTCGCATTACGCCTCAAGATTTGTTACAAATTTTGAATGACACAACGGATGATGCGACGTTTTTACGACAGACATTGGCTGCCAAACTCAGAGACTTAGCGATTGTAGCCGATGCGTTGGCTGTAAAAATGGGCACTGACCGCATGACACCGTTGGAAGTGTTACCATTTTTAGCGACGCAATTGGCCCAACATCCCCTTGAAAATGTGGCCTTTTATTTTGAAGGGTTCAACGGGTTTACGAGTGCCGAATGGCAAGTGGTGCAACAATTAGTGCAACGCTATCCTGTGACAATGGCCTTGTTAGGTGATGGCGACCAATTAGGTCGGCAACAACCAGGGGATGTTTTCTTCAAACCGATGACAACAGCCCAAGAACTCATGCGCTTGGCAAAGCAAGCCCAGCAGCCGGTGGGACTTGAACAACCACAGACCAGACGCACCCTCAGTCAAACAAGTGCGCAATTATTGACAGCTTGGACTCATCTTGGCGAATACCGACCATATCAAGCCGATCAACCAGCGCCAGACTTGTCGGTGTTTGCTGCGGAAAATCCCATCGTTGAGATTCAGGAAGTGGGGCGACGTATTCGCCGCCTGTTATTAGCCGATCCTGATTTACACTTGCGCGATATTTTGATTTTGGCGCGTGACCTCACACCTTACACCGATCATATCCCTGAAGTCATGGCGCAATTAGAATTGCCTTACTTTTTGGATACCGACCAAAAAATGGCCAATCATCCTTTAGTGGAATTGTTGCTGAATTTGCTCATGCCAACGCATGAACGTTTGCAATACCAAAATGTCATGGCAGTTTTAAAAACGAGCCTTCTGCGACCGTTTCAAGATCAAGCATTAGTGCCGGAAGCTGAATTTTTTGATGTGGTGAGTTATTTTGATAACTATCTATATGCCAATAAGCCATTTGAAGCACGGTGGCGGAATTTAGACCAACCCTTTGAATTGTTTACGGTGACCGATGATGTTGCCGATGATGATGTTACCTTAGAAACGGCAGATCAACAGATTAATCGGCGTATTGAAACCTTACGTCGGTTTATTTTGGCGGCCTTTGATGCGTTACAAGAAAGTTTTGATCACGCTAAAACGATGCGGGAAGCGGCAACAGGCTTGGTTATGTGGTTGCAAAAGTATCATGTAACAGATGCCATTTTGGCACAGCGTGATCAGTATCTTGCGGCCGGTGATCTTGCCCGTTCGCGGCAAGGCAGTGAAGTTTGGCAATTGTTCACGGCCACGCTAGATGAATTGGTCGCCATTGATGGGGATGCAGCGTTTGACCTAGCGCTATTTAAAGCAATTTTGACGGCTGGGTATGCGGGCGCCAAATTCTCTGGGATCCCCAATCATTTAGATCAACTGACCATTTCTGAAGCTGGGATTGTGCAAAGTAACCGCTATCGGCATCTATTTTTTATTGGGGGGACACGGACAAACCTACCGGCACAAGCTAAGACGACGGCTTTGATCAATGATGCTGAGCGTTTGATTGTGCAACCAGCCTTACAAGCCGGTGAACAACCGAAATACCTACAAAACACCGCGCAACAACAAATGGCCGAAGAAAATTTGCTATTTTATGGCGCCTTGTCGTCGGCCAATACCAGCGTTACTTTGTCTTATCCGGTCCTTGATAGTGCGGGGAAAATTGCGGACATGTCGCCATTTTATCAACGACTTGTCTCGACGTTCCAAACACCAGTTGACAAAATCACACGAGTGCCAGCAGATAGTGCGGCATTGTTGAAAAATTACACAAGTACGCCACGAGCAACCTTGTCTGAATTAGTGAAATTAATCCCTACTTATCAACAATCGTCGGCGTTTAAGGCCTTACAAAATGCCATTAGTGTGACGCAACAAGAGCGATTAGAACGGGTGTTATCCGCACCAAATTATCGCAACCAAACAGAAATTTTACGTCCTGAATTTGTTCAGTCCTTATTTGGTCAACAGTTAAATGTGTCCATTTCGCAATTGGAAAGTTATTATAATAATCCGTTGGCTTATTTTTTGCAGTATGGGTTACGGCTTAAAGAGCGCACGACCAACGAACTGAATGTGTCCCAAACGGGAACGTTATACCATGCCGTGTTAGAACAAGTGATCCGCGAGTTGATCCAGCGGCAGGTGAGTTTACGCGATGTGACGACAGACGACTTATTAGACCTTGTCTCACAGGCCATGACCGCTGAATTGTCGCTACCAGTGTATCAATTACTGGCGACTAATGGGAAAATGCGGGCAGTACGTGACCATTTAGCCAAAATTAGTCGACAACTTATGCTAAATTTGCAACAAGCTGCCCGTGCTAATGGATCTTATCCACAAGCAGTGGAACAGCTCTTTGGCTTTCCGGTTAAGGGTGCATTGCCAGCGCTAGAATTTTCTGGCCGACGGGGGCCAATTAAAGTCCGCGGTAAAATTGATCGGTTAGATCGTCAAGATCCTAATGGCGTGTTTGGGACGATTATTGACTACAAATCTAACGGAAAACAATTTGATTGGGCGCAAGCCTTTGACGGGTTACAAATGCAATTGCTGACTTATTGGCAGGCTGCGCAAAAAAATGCGGAAGCGCTTGGTGTTGAAGCCATTGGCGGTGCCTTTTTTGCTAAAATTGCGCCGGAACGCCGCCGCATTGCCGACTTTAAGGGCGATGTTGATGCTTTGTTGGCAGGTCAGGTGCCACCGGAAATTTTCAAATATCGTGGGTTATTTGTGGCGGAGCCAGACTATCTCGATAGTTTGGAAATGCTGGATGACGGTGAAGCCGCGCTATTTTATCAGCTGAAAAAGAAGAAAGATGGGCAATTGTATGCGACGAGCGATTTTGTCGAAGCAGACGATTTTGGCTTATTGTTGCAGCACAATGCTGAAAATATTACACAAGCTGGCGACCACATTTTAGGTGGTGAATTTCCTTTGTTGCCAACAATGGGGAGCTTGCAGTACACACCGTATACCGATATTTTACGTTTTGATCGCTCATTGGGTGATCGCTATCGGCCTGAATCTCCCAAGGGAAAAACAGCCATTTTAAAGATTTTGCAAGAGGAGGCGGCAGATGAGCACGACATTCACAGTTAATCAACAACGTGCAGTTGATGATACAGGGCACAATATTTTAGTTGCCGCATCAGCGGGCTCTGGGAAAACGACGGTTTTAATTGAACGTTTGATTCAGAAAATTTTAAACGGGGCCAGTGTGACCAACTTTTTAATTGTGACCTTTACCAATGCGGCAGCGCAAGAAATGCGTGAACGTTTAGAGGTGGCGATTGAAAAACGGCTACCAGCAGTTGATGCGGCCACCAAACGCTTTTTACAGGAACAGTTGTTACTTTTACCAGCGGCCAATATTTCAACAATTGACGCTTATGCGTTACGTTTGATTGAAAATTATTATCATGTCATCGGGTTGGATCCACAATTCCGATTGCTTTCGGATACAGCCGAACGTGATATGTTACGCCAAGATGTTCTCGCTCAGGTTTTGGCGGCGTTCTATGAAGAAGACCATGAACATCACGCCGATTTTTTGGCCTTAGTCCATAATTTTGGGCAACCAGGACAAGATGATGCGTTGCAAGACATTATCTTAAAACTCACGGATTTTTCAGAAGCACGCCCTGATGGTGCCACGTGGTTAGCCCAACTCGCTGACAATCAGTTAGATTTGACAACGGCGATTACGCAATCTGACCTGTACCAACAACATATCCTACCAACGCTGACAACCACTATCACACCGCTATTGGCAGCGGTTCAAGATGCCCAAGTTTTGGTGTCCGGGGCGCCAGAACTGAAGAAAACAACGCTTGCGTTAGCCACAATACAAGACTATTTGCAACAAGTGCAGACAATGGCTACTAGTGCGCAATGGGATGATCTCCGCCAAATGCTGTTACAGCCACCTAAGGTGAGCTTGGAAACGAAGGCCAGCAAAGGCGTGGCTGATGAGCCAGAACTTTTGGCTATTTTGGCCCAAGCTGTCGCGGTTAAAAACCAAGTGATTGGGGCCAAATCACAGTTAAAGCAACTCACGGAGACGTTTTTCCGGTTCACTCAAAGCCAGTGGCAAACGATCACTGACGCCTCACAACAACTCGTTGCGACGCTGGTTTTGGTGACCCAGACGTTTCGGACGGCGTTTACTAATGCGAAGCGTGCCGCTCAATTAGTGGACTTTCCTGATTTAGGTGCCTTAGCATTAGAGATATTAGCCGATACGGCAACCCGTGAAACGATTCAGAGTCAGTTTGATGAAATTTTGGTCGATGAGTATCAAGATATTAACCAATTACAAGAAACCTTACTGACACAAGTCGCCAATGGTCATAATATGTACATGGTTGGTGATGTCAAACAAAGTATTTATGGTTTTCGCCAGGCGGAACCATCGCTATTTACGCATAAATATAAACAGTTTGCGCAAGCTGACAACGATGATCAACGGATTGAATTAGCCGATAATTTCCGGTCACACAATAACGTCACGGCCATGACCAACTTAATTTTCACA
The DNA here is from genome assembly GCF_965300815.1 of Leuconostoc sp. Taxonomy (NCBI): domain Bacteria; kingdom Bacillati; phylum Bacillota; class Bacilli; order Lactobacillales; family Lactobacillaceae; genus Leuconostoc; species Leuconostoc sp. The sequence continues at coordinate 4,370 of NZ_CBDKZH010000027.1, read as the reverse complement.
CAACTTATGGATGAAAAATTAGGGGACATTGCCTATCTTGGTGAAGCTAAGTTGGTACCAAAGGCTGATTATCCAGCCAGTGTGCCACCAGTTTTTTCAGTGGACATTATTACTCAGCAGGCACAGGCAGCTGAGCCAACAGAGACTGACGAAACGGCGGAAAATTTTGAAAAACGGCAAGCTCAGTATGCCCGATTGGCGGAAAAAATATTGGCATTGCGGGAAACGACGATTTATGACCGTAAGGCAACGCCGGCGGGGATGCGGCCAGTACAATACGGTGATATTGCGATTTTAACCCGTTCAAAGGCCGGCTATATTGACTTAGTGGCGAGCTTGCGCGCCGCCGGTATTCCGGTGCAAGTGGAAGCGGTGGGAAATTATTTTCAAACCATGGAAGTTTACCTGATGCTGGATGTTTTGCGGGTCATTGATAATCCCCACCAAGATATTCCGTTAGTGGCTGTATTGCGGTCGCCGATGTTTGGGTTAACGGAAAATGATCTCGCCGCGATTCGGTTGGCGGATCAGCAGCATGATTTTTGGACGGCTTTAACAACCTATGCGACAACGCATCCGGCTGCGCAAAAAATTGTCGACCAATTTGGAAAATGGCACCAGCTCGCGATTCAAAATGATCTGGTGACGTTAATATGGACGATTTTTGATGATACAGCGTGGCTCGATTACGTGGCGGGGATGCCAGGTGGTGGTCAGCGTCAGGCGAATTTGCATGCGCTCTATGCCTATGCCCGAACTTATCAAAATAATACCAATGCGGGCTTGTTCCGCTTTGTCCGGTATATCGAACAATTACAGCAAAATGATGGTCAGTTGGGTGAGGCGCCACAAGAGGCAGACGAACAAGCGGTGCGTGTCATGACTATTCATGCCTCAAAAGGCCTAGAATTCCCCATTGTATTTATCCCAGAATTCGATAAAGCCTTTAACACCAAGGATTTAAAAGGGAAAGTCTTGCTGCAAAAAAATGCTGGTATCGGGATTAATTATTTGCAACCAGATGCCTTGGTAAGCATGCCAACTTTGCAACAATTGGTGGTCCAACAGGCGCTCAAACGGCAGAGTTGGTCTGAGGAAATGCGGCTCTTGTATGTGGCATTGACGCGTGCCGAACGACAGTTACAAGTTTTAGGGTCTGCGACGGTGAGTGTAGGTGGTCAAAGTGCGGCCTTACAAACGTTATGGCAACGGGCTAAAAATACCACGGGCCAATTTTTAGGCGAAGATTTACGTCTGACGGCGAAGTCTTACTTGGATTGGTTGATTTTGGCTCTCGCCCGTACACAAGAACCAACGTTGGAAGCTTGGTTGGGTGAGGGGGACAAACCACGTCTTCTTGGACCAGAAACGACGCAAACAGGTCAACTGACGGTGAATTTAGTGCCGGAAGCAACGCTACATTTACCAACGGATAATGCGACCCCAACTGAGGTAGCCACGCCGAACAGTCAAGATTACGATGCCAAAGATTTTCAGGCGGCGCAAGCGATGTTGGGGTATCAGTACCCTAATATGGCAGCGACCCAGACGGCGGCGTATCAATCTGTCAGTGAGATGAAACGATTATTTGAAGATCCTGACCGTAAGCAAATGGTCTCCTTGACAGTGGCGGAAAATGGACAGCTGTCCCCAGCCAACGATTTAGTGCCAGAAAATTTAACGTTACCAACGTTTATGACGGATGGGTCGCAACAACCCTCAAGTGCTGCCATCGGGACGGCAACGCACTTAATGTTGCAATTGTTAGATTTTACCGTACCGCAAACACGTGAGTCGTTGGCGGTGCTGCGGGACCAACTGGTGGCGAATGGACGGATGACGCAACCAGTCGCTGACTTAATTAATTTAGATCAAATCTTACACTTCCTAGCGACACCGTTTGCACAACGGGTCATGCAACACGCAACAACTTTAACACGGGAAGCGACATTTGCCATGATTATGCCAGCTAACCAGATTTATCAAGGATTAGCAGATTCGGCACCGGTGTTGGTTCACGGGATTATTGATGGTTATTTCATCGATCATGCAACCCAATCAATCACGCTTTTTGACTATAAAACGGATTATATCCGACCAGAGCGCATAACAGAAGATTTGGCCAAGTTAGTCCAACGTTATCGTGGTCAGCTCCGTTTATATCAGCAAGCCTTACAACAAGAATATCCAACTTATACTTTCCAGGACCCACAGATCGTGGCCTTGAGCGTTGGTCGCGTGGTGAGTTTGGGTGTACAATAAACACATGATAGATGCGATTCAGATACAATTTAAAAAAGCCCCAGTAACAGTTAGCCTTGTGGCCATTAGCCTTGCGATGTTTGGGGTGGAGATCATCATGGGCCATGGGCAAACAACGAATGGGCAATTATTAGTTGCGCTGGGCGCCAAGTGGGGACCAGCGATTGCCATTGATCACCAGTATTGGCGATTGCTCACGCCAATTTTTTTACATGCTGGTTGGTTACACATTATCACCAACATGTTAACGCTTTGGTTTATTGGCCCCTTAGCAGAAGCGGCCTTTGGTCACCGCAAATTTTTAGGCTTGTACTTATTTGGTGGCGTAGTGGGTAATATCATGTCCTATCTTTTCGCACCCTTGACGGTGTCTGTCGGTGCTTCCACTGCCTTGTTTGGGTTGTTTGGTGGTTTGCTGATGTTTGCCAGTCAATTTCGGCATGATCCAGAAATTCGTGCGCAAGGGACAACCTTGTTACTCTTTGTCGGTTTGAATTTGGTGACGGGTTTTGGCGCCAATGGTGTTGATATGTGGGGCCATATTGGTGGCCTGATTGGTGGGATGATGTTTGCTGTCATGGCCGGATTTTACGGACGTTCAGGGAAGTTTCCGCTGTATATGCGTTGGACACTTGTTGGGGTGAGTGGGTTGTTAGTGCTCCTAACATGGTTATCAAAAGGTGGTATGGGATGAAAAACTTTTATGATATTTTGACGTATCTCAAGCGTTTTGGGGTTTACATTCATGTTGGCAAGCGTTTGTGGGATATTGAAGTGGCCGCATTGGAAGTGGATAATTTGTATAAAGCTGATGTGATTGACCGGCAGGAATATGCACGAATGAAGATTATTTTAGTGCATGAGCATGAACAAGAAGTCGCCAATCCGAGTGACTAAAGTGCATGAAAATTGTTTTGAAAACTATGAAAACGCTTGCATATCGTCGGTGTTTTCTGTTAGAATAAATGGGTAATAAATTTCTTAGGAGGAAATGTATGTGGCTCGGTAGGGCATGTGAGTGACCTACCATATTGGCGACATACACCAAAAAACAATGGCTAAAGATAAGCTCATCGGTGTTGACCTTGGTGGGACAACAATTAAATTTGCAATCTTGACTGATGCAGGTGAAATTCAACAGAAGTGGTCAATTAAGACAAACATTTTTGATGAAGGGTCACACATTATACCAGACATTATTGCGTCAATTAATCACCATCTTGATTTGTACCAATTGGATCGCGAACGTGTGATTGGTATTGGGATGGGAACACCTGGTACGGTTAACCGTGAAACAGGAACAGTCACTGGTGCCTTCAACTTGAACTGGAAGACAGAACAACCCGTTAAGGCTGATATCGAATCTGGTACTGGTTTGCCTTTGACGCTTGACAACGATGCCAACGCTGCTGCACTTGGTGAAGCCTGGAAGGGTGCCGGTAACAATGATAAGGATGTGTCATTCGTGACACTTGGTACTGGTGTTGGTGGTGGTTTGGTTGCCAATGGGCAATTGATTCACGGTACAGCCGGTGCTGGTGGTGAAGTTGGTCACGTGGTTGTTGAACCAAATGGTTACTTGTGCACATGCGGTAACCGCGGTTGCTTGGAACAATATGCCTCAGCAACAGGTGTTGTACACTTGGCACAAGATTTTTCAGAAGCTTACGTTGGTTCATCAAAGTTGAAGCAATTGATTTCTGACGGTGACGAAGTGACATCAAAGATTGTCTTTGACTTGGCAAAAGATGGTGACTTCTTGGCAAATGAAGTGGTGGATAAGGTGGCTTACTACCTTGGTTATGCCACAGCGGCAATGTCAAACATTTTGAACCCATCAGCCGTTGTTATCGGTGGTGGTGTGGCTGCAGCTGGTGAATTCTTGCGCGCACGTGTCGAAAAGAACTGGCAAACATTTGCTTTCCCAACTGTTCGGACATCAACGCGTGTTAAGTTGGCCGAATTGGGTAATGATGCCGGTGTTATTGGTGCCGCTTCATTAGCACGCGCCTAAAAAATAACTCAAATGAGATGCCAAAGACAACTGTTAGGTTGTCTTTTTTTGCGACGGATTTTAATAATACATGCTTAAAAGCTTAAAAAAAGGT
>NZ_CBDKZH010000026.1:7978-16339 GCF_965300815.1 Leuconostoc sp. | reverse complement strand
GAATTAAATAAAAAAACACGAACTTTAAGTGTTCGTGCTTAAGACAACCGTTCTTCTGGTTGATTGTTAATTGGCAGCCATTCGAGGACGCGGTCGATGTGTTGATCCCAATAATACCAATCATGAGTGCCTGGACTTGTTTCAAACGTCACGTCATAGCCTAAGGCCTGAATTTGTGGGATAGTGGTTAAATTATTGTGATATAAATAGTCCTGCTCCCCAATCCAGGCGTAAAGTTTCGGGCGTACGGGTGGCGTTTGGGCTTGTGTTTTAGCAAGGGCAATAACTTCATTTTCGGAACCTTGTAACTGATCCATATCGCCAAAGATACCAGACCAGTAGGCCGGACTTTGCCAAGTTGTGCGTCCAGGAAAATTTGGATCACCCAGTAACGCGCCAGAAAGTGAGGCAGCATAACTAAACTGGTTGCTACCCAACGCCATTTTAAAGGCCCCATATCCACCCATTGACAAGCCAGCCACAAAATTTTTCTCACGTTTTTGTGAAATTTGTGGGAACAATGTTGCCACTTTTTGCGGTAACTCGTGGCACAACGCATCAAAATAAGCCATCCCATATTGTGTATTGGTATACCAAGCTAAATCAGTCGACGGCATGACAATGGCTAGCGGTGTTTGTCGAACGAGCCGTTCAATACTTGTCCGCCGCGACCAGACCGCTTGATCGCCTGACATGCCATGCAATAAGTACAAAACTGGGAGATCTTGCAGATCAGCTGGTGTCCATTCCGGCATGTGATCAGATAGTTCTGGTAAGATTACCTGCATCACGCGATCCATTCCTAATACTTGTGAGTAATAATTCACTTCAAGCTGTGCCATGGCGTTATCCTTCACTTTCTTTTATGCATCGCCAAAAACGTTAGCAGTGCCCTGCTAACGTCGTTATTTAAAAGAGTCCAGTTATTTTACCTGTTTCGTCAATATCAATGTCGAATGCTGCTGGATGTTTTGGCAAGCCCGGCATCGTCAAAATCGTCCCTGTCATCACAACTAAGAAACCGGCGCCTAATTTCGGCACAAATTCACGAATGTGAATCACAAAGTCTTTTGGCGCGCCGAGTTTTTTAGGATCGTCAGAGAAAGAATATTGTGTTTTCGCCATGATAATGGGTAATTTATCCCAACCACGTTGTTTAAACTCTGCGAGTTGTTTTTGCGCGGTTGCTGATAATTCAACGCCCGCCCCACCATAGATTGTGGTCACGATGGCGTTCAACTTATCCAACGCCTCATCATCTGGTTGATACAGTGGCGTAAAGTCGGCTTCTTGATCCGCCACTTCAATCACAGCAGCGGCGAGTTCTTGCGCCCCAGCACCACCTTTGGCCCAAACTTCGGTGGCATACGCTGTTGCCCCAAACTGCTCAGTATACGCTTTAATGGTTTGAATTTCTGCTTCGGTATCGGCAGTAAAACGATTAATGGCCACCACCACAGGCACACCGTAACGGCCCATAGCCAGCAAGTGTTGCCCCAAATTTTCAAGTCCAACAGTTAGTGCTGGGATATTTTCAGCATCTAAATCAGCTAAAGCCACACCCCCATGATGCTTCAAGGCGCGAACGGTTGCCACGACAACAATCGCATCTGGCGTCTTACCCAACAATGGCACTTTCACATCCAAGAACTTTTCACCACCAAGGTCAGCGCCAAAGCCCCCTTCAGTCACCACATAATCTGCTAATTGCAACGCCGTTTTGGTTGCCAAAATAGAATTTGTTCCTTGGGCAATATTGGCAAAAGGCCCGCCGTGAATAATGGCTGGTGTATGTGCCAACGTCTGAACTAAATTAGGCTTGATGGCATCTTTCAACAAGACCGCAATCGCGCCAGCAATACCCAAATCTGCTACCGTCACCGGCGCTTTGTCGTAGGTATAACCCACCACAATCCGCGCCACACGGGCTTTTAAGTCCATTAAATCAGTTGATAAGGTCAAAATGGCCATCAACTCTGAGGCAACTGTAATGTCAAACCCATCTTCTCGCGGTACACCAGAAGTCGGTCCGCCCATCCCAATCGTGATATGGCGCAGCGCACGATCATTAATATCTAACACGCGCTTCCAAATAATACGACGCGGATCAATATTTAACGGATTACCTTGTTGTAAACTATTATCCAATACGGCAGCAATCGTATCATGGGCTGATGTGAGTGCATGAAAATCCCCAGTAAAATGCAAATTAATATCCGCCATAGGGATGACTTGTGCCATCCCACCACCAGTCGCACCACCTTTCATCCCCATCACAGGGCCCAGTGACGGTTCCCGAAGGGCAATCATGGTTTTCTTACCAGCCATTGCTAACGCATCTGCCAAGCCAACCGTTACCGTTGATTTCCCTTCACCAGCAGGCGTTGGGTTAATCGATGTGACCAAAATAAGCTTACCCAACTGCTTTGATCGGGGCACCGTTGGATCTAATTTGATTTTGGCTTTATCAAAACCGTAAGGTTCAATTTCATGGCTGGCCAAACCGGCAGCAGCAGCAATCTCTGTAATCGGCTTAACGGTTGCGGCTTGGGCAATTTCAATATCTGTTTGCATCTCTTTATCCTCGTTTAACTGCACTTCTCACATCTTATCCATCTCATGTTGGACAGCCTGATAGGCAATGTCATGACGGTACTGTAATGTTAATTGTAATTGATCAATGGTCTCATACACTTTTTGTTGCGCTGTTTGCGTATCTTGTGCATGGGCGACAACCGTCGCTACTCGGCCACCGCTGGCAAGCCCATTTTTCACACCGGCATAGTTAATCCCCAATGGTGCCACATCGCTTGGTGTTGGGACACTGGCGCCTTTTTCGGGTGCTTCTGGATAACCAGCAGCAGCCAAAACAACGCCGACATAAACGGCATCTGTTTGCCATGCTGGGTCAACTGCCTGACCTTGGAGTAAATCAACAATTAATTGATAAAAATCACCAGTGTACTGCGGCAACACAACTTGTGCTTCAGGGTCACCAAAGCGCACGTTAAATTCAATCACTTTAGGCCCTTCAGCCGTTAACATCACCCCTGTATATAAGACACCGGTGAACGGTGTCCCTTCTTTTGCCATGGCGGCAATCGTTGGCATGACAAGCGTGTCAATGGCTTGTTGCCGAACTTCTGCAGACAACCAACGCACTGGGCTATACGCGCCCATACCACCAGTATTTGGCCCCTTATCTTGATCAAAGCGACGTTTGTGGTCTTGTGCTAATGGCGCATGTGTGACCATCCCATCTTGACCCACTAGTGAGAAAATTGAGAACTCAACGCCGTCAAGATAACTTTCAATGACCAGTTTTGCTTCTGGCTGACGTGTATACAGGTCGGTTAAATAATCCGCTGCTTGGGTAGCCGTTGTGACAATCGTCACCCCTTTGCCCAAGGCCAAGCCATCTAGTTTAAAAACAATTGGCAAGCCAAATTCAGTCACAGCGGCTTGGGCAGCTGTGTGATTGGTCACCGTCCGTGATTGCGCCGTTGGAATATTGTATTGGTCAAGTATTCGCTTCGTGAATGACTTTGACCCTTCTAATTGCGCTGCTGCTTGCGTTGGGCCAAAAATTTGCAACCCTGCTTGGCGGAACACATCCACCACGCCCAGTGTCAAGGGTTCTTCGTTCCCAACAAAGGTTAAATCAACCGCTTCAGCCACCGCTAAGTCACGCAAACCTTGTAAATCTGTGACGGCGACAGCTGCGCGCCGCAAGCCGTCATCCGTCATGCCATCATTGCCAGGCGCGACAATAACTTGTTCAACCTGTTCACTCCGCAAAAAGGCCTGAGCAAGCGCATGCTCTCGCGCACCTGAACCAATTACTAATACTTTTTTCATATTATCCTCTAAACTGACTACTAAATATCAAACTATATACTTAGTTTAGCAGAATTTTCGTGGCTTGTGTTCGTGTATAAATTATCTTTTTCTCACAAATATAAAAAACGTTCGTTAATAACGAACGTTTTGGCAATTAACACGAAACAAAACGAACATTAAGGATGTATGCGGTTACAACCACGATAACGACCGTTCACCAGCAATCCTTGGCCCCAATGCCAATTCATTAATTTGCGGATCGTCAAAGACCGGTAGCATTTCTTTAAAAGTTGGCGGTAACAGCATATCGTTTAACGCTTCACGCGTTGTCCAAAAAATTTGTCCTTCACGCCCAGATTTAATATCACCTTGAAACTGAGTTGCCTTAAACAAAAAGACGATGTAGCGTTGACCGTCTGGCAAAGGCCATTCCTTCAACCCGACCAGCTGGGGCTGTGAAATTGTCAACCCTGTTTCTTCATATGCCTCACGGATAGCACTGGCCACAATTGTTTCAGCTGCTTCGATGTGACCACCAGGAAATGTCACGCCTGGCCAAGATGGGTTTTGTCGATGTTCGACTAAAATTTCATGCGTCTGTAGCTTTTCAATCATAATCATGTTCGTTAATTCGACGGGGGTTGTTCTTGTCATCTGTGTACCTCTTTTGGCATTATAGCATAAAAAAAACGTCCCAAAGGACGCTTAAAAGGTTTAATGCTTAAAATGACGTGTGCCGGAAAAGACTAGTACAATACCCAATTCATCGGCTTTAGCAATCGAATCTTTATCCTTAATTGACCCACCTGGTTCAACAATTGCCTTGATCCCATGTTCTGCTGCATATTGGACCGAATCATCCATTGGGAAGAAAGCATCTGAGGCCAAGACGGCTTCATCAAAGCCTGGCTTTGTTTCAGCTTTTTGAATCGCATAGACCACCGAGTCAATACGATTTGGCTGACCTGCACCCATGCCCAAAGTTTGGCCATCGCGCGCCACAATAATAGCGTTAGACTTCACGTGCTTGACTACTTTTTGCGCAAAAATCATCGCCCGCAATTGTTCAGCTGTTGGTTGTGCCTTTGACACAACTTCAAAGTTTGTTTCAGCATCCGTATACAAATCACGTTCTTGCACCACAACGCCACCCAAAACAGACGTGACTTCTAACTTTTGTGGTACTGTCGTTGTAAATGGTACTGTCAACAAACGCAAGTTTTTCTTGGCTGACAAAATTTCAAAGGCTTCCGGTGTAAAGCTTGGTGCAATGATGATTTCCAAGAAAATCGCGTGCATTTTTTCGGCCGTTGCGGCATCAACTTCGCGGTTCAAAGCGACAATACCACCAAAAATTGATACATCATCAGCGGCAAACGCCTTGTCCCAGGCTTCTTCCAAAGTTGCCCCTTGCCCGATACCTGCTGGGTTCATGTGCTTCACAGTGACAACCGTTGTCTCGTCAAATTCAGCAATAATGCGCAAAGCGGCATCCGCGTCGCGAATATTGTTGTATGACAATTGCTTACCATGCAAAATATCGGCATTCAGCACAGAATAAGCTTCTGGCAAAGCTGTCTTATAGGCCGCTGCCTTTTGATGTGGGTTTTCACCATAGCGCATGTCATCAAACTTTTCGTATGGCAAAGTCAAGTTCTGAGGAAATTCTGTTGTCGTTAAATAATCGGCAATTAGTGCATCATAGGCTGCTGTATGTTGGAAAACCTTAGCGGCCAATGACTTACGGTAATCTGCATCAACAGCGCCATTTTGCAACTTGTCAATCACAACGTCATAATCGGCTGGATCAACAATTGGCAAAACGGCTGCAAAGTTCTTGGCGGCAGAACGTAACATTGATGGGCCACCAATATCGATATTTTCAATGGCTTCGGCTTCTGTCACCCCATCTTTTTGAATCGTTGACTTGAAGGGATACAAGTTCACGACCACCATATCAATGGGTTCAATGTCAAACTCACTTAACTTAGCCATATGTTCTGGCAAATCACGACGTGCCAATAACCCTGCATGGACGCGGGGATGCAATGTCTTGACCCGACCATCTAACATTTCAGGAAAATCTGTGACATCATCGATGGCAATCACGTCCAGTCCTGCTTCAGCAAGCACTTTATGGGTGCCGCCCGTTGAAATCAATTCATAGCCTAAGGCAACCAACTTTTCAGCAAATGGTACCAGACCACTTTTATCAGAAACACTGAGTAATGCACGTGTCATTTTAAGAAAACTCCTTCGTTAAGTAACTGTTCTAAAGTATTGGGATATAAAACATGTTCGACCTGGTGGATTCGTGTTTCCAAATCCAACAACGTATCTTCTGGATAACGCGGTACGGCTTGTTGGGCAATAATTTGGCCCGTATCAATGCCGTTATCGACATAATGAACGGTCACCCCAGTCGTGTCAACGCCTGCCTCAAAAGCATCCAAGATACTGTGTCGACCTGGAAAAGCGGGCAACATGGCTGGATGCAAATTGATAATTTTACCAGCATAGGCATCAATTAATTTTGGCGTTAAAATCCGCATATAGCCAGCCAGTAAAATACCATCAACTTGATCATCGGCTAGTTGGTCTAAAATTGCTTGTTCAGCGGCTGGTTTTGAGTCATACGTTGAGTATTTGATAAAAGTCGCCGGCACACCGAATAGTTTGGCTAAGTTTAAGGCCCCAGCTGATGACTTATCCACGATTAACCGCACAATTTCAGCCTCTAACTGCCGTTGTAAAATGGCATCATACAAGGCTTGAAAATTAGTCCCTGTCCCCGACGCAAAAACGGCTAAGCGTACTTTTCTTACCATGGGGCGTCTCCTGAATAAACGACGCCAGCCCCAGCATACGGCACCATTTCACCGATCACGTAAGCGGCTTGATCTTGCGCAGCCAATGACGCTAATACCGCATCACGATGAGCAGGCTTCACAATCAAGACCATGCCCAATCCATTATTGAAAGTCAATAACATATCGTCAAGGGTGAGTTGCCCAGCAGCTTGTAACGTGTTAAAAATTGGCAAGATTGGCCATGCGCCCCAGTTGATTTGCGCCGAAAGCGTGGCCTCATAGGCACGTGGTAGGTTTTCCGTCAAACCACCACCCGTAATGTGTGCCATCGCTTGCAATAAACCAGCTTCAACTAATGGCCAAGCCGGCTTGGCATACAGAGCGGTTGGTGTGAGTAAGGTCGTCTTGAGGTCTTCAGGTAATTGATTAAAGTCATCATCTGATTGAATCCCTAAGACATGACGCACTAATGAGTAGCCATTTGAATGAATTCCAGAAGATGGCAAACCAATCAAAACATCGCCAACCGCCACGTTTTTAGGGTTTAAGAGTTGGTCTTGCTCAGCCACACCAACAGCAAATGCCGCCAAATCATAGTGCTTAGGTGCATAAAGACCTGGTAATTCTGCACTTTCACCACCAATTAACGCCATCCCTGAAGCTTTGGCAGCCTTGGCCACACCCGTGACAATTTCTGCCACGACTGCTGGTCGCATCTTATCCACGGCAAGATAATCCAACATAAATGCCGGCTTGGCCCCTTGTGCCAAAATATCGTTAGCCACCATCGCCACAAGATCTTGTCCAATCGTATCGTGTTTATCAGCCGCAATCGCTAGTAACAACTTTGTCCCGACACCATCAGCACCCGATACCAAGACAGGGTTTTGGTACTGATTACCTAAAGCAAAAGCTGCCCCAAAGCCGCCTAAGCCATCCAAAACTTGTGCATTATACGTATCAGCGACCGCATCTTTCATCAATTCGACGGCTTCTTCACCGGCTTTAATGTCGACGCCTGCTTGCTGATAAGCGTTTTGTTCGGTCATACTTCTACTCCCTGAATTGTTTGTGAATCTAAATGGATCGTCCCATCAGCCATGATTTCTTCGTTGCGTAACGAAGCGACTTGGCGGGGATGATACGTGGTCGTTGGTTCAGCAGTAAAGTCTACCGCACCCGTTGCCACAAAGTCAGCTAGACTGTCTTCATAATCATAGATTGGACTTGGATAGTGACCATCAAAGTACGCCGTTGTCAGACCTGTACCTTCACCATCATAGGGTAAATCAATCGCCTTGACTAGCGCATCGACAGTCAAGAAACCAAGCGAATCCGCCTCAATCTTGTCGCGCATCTCATCTAGCGTATTATTAGCGCCCATTAATTCAGCAGTCGTCTGCATATCAATCCCATAAAATGATGGGAATTTAAAGACTGGACTGGCAATACGCACATGCACTGACTTGGCGCCGGCTTCTTTTAACATCCGTACAATAAACATTGAGGTTGTCCCACGAACAATTGAATCATCCACCAAGACAACATTTTTGCCACGAACAACATCTTTAACGGCACTTAACTTCATGCGGACAGCCCGTTCGCGCTTATCCTGAGTTGGTTCAATAAATGTTCGGGCAATATATTGGTTTTTCACCAAACCCATTTCATTGGGCAAGCCAGTTGCTTCCGCAAAACCAGCCGCTGCTGA